>DIYR01000215.1 GCA_002429085.1 Flavobacteriales bacterium UBA6049 | reverse complement strand
CCTAACCCTACTCAAGGCGAACTGATCGTAACTTTAGAAGAAGAGCAAGAACTACTGCTACACAGCCTAGATGGCCGCATACTAAAACACTATAACGGCACTATAGGCGAAAACCGTATCAACCTCTCAAACCTAGCAAGCGGAGTATATTGGCTCAAAGCCAATACGAGCTATGCCAAAATCTTAAAACACTAAATACATACTGAGCACTTTACATCGTAACCTTCCTAATTACATAGATAACCTATTTAACATCATGAAAAAAATCTTACTCTCTATAGCACTGTGTTGCTATGGGTTATTGGGGCACACCCAATCAGCAGAAATGGTGCAGGAGCTAAACAAACCATTTCCTAACTTTTCTGTGCTAGAAACCGAAGCAGATAAGTATTACCGAAATCTTGATCCAGAAAAAATGACGGATGAAGAAAAAAGCTTTACTAAACACTTTGCACGCTGGTATCATGCGAACAAACATTATATAGATGCAAACAAAACCTTGCTCACCTTTGCTCAGAAAAGAGCGAATGATGATGATGGCCTCTATTATTGTGGGGATGGAAATGCAAATTGGCAACCCTTAGGGCCTGTTTCTAATGTGATTGGCAATAATGGAATAGGAAGAATAGATGCAGTATCTGTTAACCCTACCAATCAACAAGATGTTATTATCGCCAGCAGATCTGGTGGCTTGTGGCGAACAACCAATGGCGGGCAAAATTGGACGAATGGTACGTCTAATTTCAAAATTCCATTTTTAGAATTTAAGTCTATTACAAGAGACCCTCAAAACCCCAACAGGCTTTTGGCTTGCTCTGGAGCTGGTTTTGATGAACGGATTTTAGGCCGTAGCAATGGTGGGGGGTTAGGCGCCTTTAAATCTACTGATGGTGGTGCTACATGGAATAGGTTGAGCGATACGTTTAGTTATTCCATAGGTCCAATCCAATATGTAATACCACAAGGCAGCGACTTTTCTAGGCCTTTAGGGGGTATTTTGTATCACCCAACTATCAATGGAAAAGTATATGCAATAGGTGGAGAGATACTCTATGTTTCGAATAATCATGGTGATAGTTGGAACCCATTAACCAATTCGAACCATATATCTGATTCTACTGGGACTTTCAATACCATTCATTTTACAAATGAAACAGTACCTCAATTGGTTATTGATGCTGGTAACGGAATATTTCACGAGCAGAACTTTTCATCTCCCAACAGTGACATGACCAATATCCATTTCGATCCGAATACTTTATTTACTCCAGTAAATTCTTCTACTGTAAGCTTTGCAACAGCATATACCAAAATTGCCATACCCCAAAGTGGAACGTCTAATAGCATTTATGCGTTTTCTAAAATTCTAGAACTAAGTGGCAGTGGAGCTACACTTACATATCGCTTTGCTTTTTTGAAAGCTACCAAAGTGGCCGGTTCTTGGGTTTGGACGGTAATGAATTCCAATTTATCTTCATTAAATATAAGTGGAAGGCATGGTTGGGGACATACTGTCCTAGAAGTTTCTCCTGTTAATTCTAACCGTTTGTATTTGTCTACCTTATATGGGGGGCAGAATTTCTACTCTACTAATGGCGGTGCTACTTGGAATTCGTTTAGTGGTAGCAGACACGATGATCCAAGAGAATCAACTGTATTTGTAGATCAAGCTACAGGAAACGAAACATTTTACATAGCGCACGATGGAGGACTTAGTACAGCCTCATATTTTCCTTCTTCATCTTCTAGTTCTTCGGTAGCTGATATGCCTTGGAATGGCCTATCCATTACCCAAATGTACTTTGCTGATGTGTCCAAATTTGGAAATAGAATAATTGCAGGAACCCAAGATAATGGAACTATGAGGTACGGAAATTCTGGGAATAGTTGGACTCACATGAGTGGAGGAGATGGTGGCGCTTGCGAAATCAGTGATTCGGATGACCATGATTATTGGTTTGCAGTCAATCAAAATTTGCACTATAGAGCAGATGATTTTAGTTCAAACCCTTTCTATGCAAGGGCAGATGATTGGGATACAAAAGGCTGGAAAATATTTGATGCGCCAATAGCGCCAGATCCAGATAATGAGCACATTGTCTTCACAACGCGCATTGAAGATAACCACAAATGGAAGTTGATGAAAGTAGACTACAGTTCTGGATCAGCTTTACCAACCAATTTGAGTACTTCACTAGGGTTGTTTGACGATGCCATTACAGCCATTAAGGCAATCAGTAGCGATGTTATTCTTTTCTCCGTAAAAAATGAGGCGATCAATGATGAGTTGTATTTGACTACAGATGGCGGCCAAACATGGGAAACCATTACACCAAGATTAAACGATACTACAAAGCTAATTAACTGGGGGCACATTACAGATATTGAGGCCAGCACCGGAGCAAATGGAGAAATAAAAACGTGGTTATCGGTTAGTGGGTTTACATCTCACTCTGAAGATACCAGAAGGGTGTATTATGCTCCTAATGTATTGGATACACAAATTGCTTGGACACCAGATGATGATGGGCTTCCAGACCTGCCTGTATTATCTATAGAGAAACAAAGTGGATACGATGATATCGTCTATGCCGCTACACCTGGGGGCGTATTCTATAAATCAAGATTTATGAGCGAATGGGAATGTTTCTCAGATGGTCTAGTAGCCATGGCACCCAAAAACTTGCGGATAAACGAATGCCAGGGTAAGCTGTTTTTGGCAACGTATACAAATGGGTTGTGGAGTACAGATTTGGTAGAAAATACACAGAATAGCCAAACCTATTCTGCTATTACCGGAACTGAAACATGGGATTCTGATAGAGCCATTTTAGAAGGTGTTACCGTTCATACTGGAGGCGAATTAACCATTGAGAATGCTCAAATAAACTTGGCAAAAGATGTAATGATACGCGTGTTGCGAGGCGGTAAATTAATCATTAAAAATTCTACCCTAACCAATGGGTGTAATGAATTGTGGGGTGGAATTGCCGTAAGTGGTACAAGCGAAAATGCTCCTGGTCAAACAACACTGCCAACGCAGTTTTGGAATTCAAATGGCTTAAGTCTTAATGAGGTAGGAATACTAGAAATTGAAAATTCTACCATAGAGTATGCACGCGAAGCAGTAAGGCTGCATGGTGTTGATCCAAACGGAAATACCATGTGGAACCATGTTGGTGGCGTGGTACAAGCCCAAAATGCAGTATTTAGAAACAACAAAAGGTGTGTAGAGTTCTTAAGCTACAAAAATCATTATCCTTCTTGGTTCCCGAGTTCTCTGGCAGGTAAGCCAGCTCCTAATCGTAGCTATTTTAGTAACTGTGAGTTTGTATACGATGCACCCTTACCAGAAGGCGCAATTCCCGGGGCAATGATTACCATGAACGAGGTAAAAGGTGTGCGCGTATTAGGGTGCGATTTTAAAGATGAGCAAAGTACCTCTCCTACCGTACATGGTATTCATACCGTTGATGCAGATTTTGCCGTAAACGATATTTGCTTATCGTATCCTACACCATGTTCAAGCAACAAATCAAGTAGTTTTCAAAATTTAAGACAGGGGGTAACAGCTATTACCACTCACCCTAGTGGCTACCATGTAAATGTAGAAAACTCAGAGTTTATTGGCTGCCGTAGCGGTGTGGTAGTAGATGGGCATAATCATGCCATTATTACCAAAAATACCATTGAAGCTGGAGACGATTGGCCAACCATTTTTGGGATATATGTGCGCAACGCTACCAACTATAAAATAGAAGAAAACCTCATAAGAGGAAGGTCTGTTGGGAACCGCCATTTTACATATGGTATGGTAATTGGCGACTCTGGTGGAGATAGAAACGAAACCTATAAAAACGATGTTGCCTACACCTACCAAGGGTTGGTAGCGTTTGACAGAAACTATGATGATCAATTTGAATATGCTGGGTTTGCCCCCATGTGTGATAAATACAACCACATGGTGAACGATTATTTCAATACAGGAAACTTGGGCGCAGCCAAATATGCTGGTTCACCAGTAAGGGATGCAGGGAATGAATTCCATACACAGGGCAACTCAGAGCATATTGAATTTGACGACAATACCAATCTCAACCTCAATTACTACCACTGGGGCAACACATTGCCCAAAAAACCAACCACTACCATAGGGGTAAATACCTTTGATATACGTGATGACAATGATCCTGATAAAATGAATAAATGCCTTTCTCAGCAGTTCCATGACGATGGCAAATCGGGCAAGCGGCAACTGAAAGCCAGTGATGTAGGGGGCAAAAAATCAGATTTTAGTCAACATAAAAACAACTACTTGCAGCTATTGGCAACCTACAATAGCTTGCTAGATGGGGGAGACCGTGCACTAATAGAAAGTGCCATACAAAATGCCAGCTCGCCCACAGCCCTGCAACTCAAGCAAGAATTGCTAGATAACTCACCACTAAGTGCAGATGTGGTGTTTCTTTTGATAGAAGAAAACACTTTGCCCAACGCCTTGTTGTATGAGGTGCTATTGGCCAATAAACACCTGGCAAAAAATGGAGAACTGATGGAAATGCTGGCCACCAAAAGCAACCCCATGCCAAGCTACATGATTAACTTATTGTTGGGGCACGAGCAAGACGAAACATTGGTAGATAATTTATTGGCAGAAATAGGAATGGCCTATGGTAAAGCGCGTACCGTACAGCATGAAATCATAGAAACCTATGCGGCAGATTCTGTGATAGAATTCGATTCGTTGTTGGCATGGTCTAACAAAATGGGCACCTATTATGAAAGAATGGATGTAGCAGGGTTAAAACTAGACTATACCTCTTTTGGGGCAGGGCTAAACGATGTGTCTGTAATTACAGAACAAATGGTGTTAACCGAAGATCAATCTGTAGAGCAAGACAGAGTGCACGATTATTTAGCGAATAGCTATGGCACCTACCTAGAAAGCAAAGGAGCAGATGGAATTACTGTGAGCGAAGGGTTTAAAGCCAGCTTGCTAAACAGATACAACGAAGAAGGTGGAAGATCTGGTGGCTATGCGCGCAACCTATACCTAATGCTAAATGGCATGTTGTATGAGCCAGAGCTACTAGAAACAGCTTCATCGGGTAAAAAAGCCACAGCTAGGCAAACTCATGTGCAAAACGAGCAAGCGGTTGAGGTATTCAACATATTCCCTAACCCTACCAAAGAGTATGCAACCATTTCGTGGAATGCAGCATCTGCCATAGAGGGAGAGAAATACGTAGAACTGTATTCCATAAAAGGAAAGCTATTGATGCAAAAACAGTTAGGAACAGCTGCTGAGGGGCAGCAAATAATTGAATTAACTAATTTAGCCACTGGAGTATACGAGCTTTTATTCTATATTCAAGGAAATAAAGTAGAAACCCAAACCCTCTATGTGGTTCAATAAACAATATAGTATCAAGCAATGGTTGTTAGTAGGATTACTAACAACCATTGCTTATGCTGCTTCGGCTCAATTCAACCGCTATTATTGGCCAGACCTAGATAGCGTAAATACAGCCCAATTTCAAGATGCAGTACTTACGGATGAGAATGAAATTGTAGCGATAAAATCAGTATATGAATACCATTCTGGTGCAGAATACCAAGCATGGCATTACTACTTAGAAACCTTTGATTTAACAGGAGAACGTTTATCTGTAGATACCCTGAATAAAATTTATCCATTGGATACTATTTATAACTTGTGGATAGATGACGTGCTCATGGAAACAGATTCAGGATATCAGATGTTTTCTACTATGCGAAATCAATTCGAACGGAAATTTTACACATTGAAAATTTCTAAGGATTTAGAGGAATTTTCATTGGTAGAAATAACTGATACCCTATTTGATTCACGGCCATGTATATCTTCGGTTTCTAAGGCCAAAAAAGATCCGTGGGGAGGATACTTTGTGGCAATTGATTTTCCAGAACCTTGTATTACAGACCATCCGGGTAAAAACCGCATTTTTCATATGAATGAGAATGGAGAGTTAGATTGGTACCGTACCTCGGTAGATAACTTTCCGTATAGCGAAACCATTACAGATATTACCCGCCATCCAGAAACAGGCGAGATTTTTTACTGTGGCAATTATGCCTTAACAGGCAATAGTCCCTGTTATCAGAATGAATCGCGCTACTGCGATAATATGGCCTTTGTGTACCGCTGCGATTCTTTGGGCTTAAATTGTGAGCGCATTTATTTTGGGCGCGATTCAGTAGATGCACACCAAGAATGCAATTTTATCAATGTATTGAGCAATGGCAATTTGGCACTGTCTCATCCAATAATCACTCAGAACATATTTTGGGATTTTGCCACAGGAATTCCTCGTTTTCGTGAGCTAGATAGAGAAGGGAACGTAATAAGAGATTACGTAGACGATTTTGCTCATTCTGGCACAAAGTTTACCGCATTCTTTCAACAAGAAGGTGGTAGATCACTCATGATGTATAGAGAAACATGGGCAATAGAAGGGAATGTGCATAACGGCAATCAAGTTTATATACGAACCAGTAGAATTAATACCTACAATGGAACTGAGAAAGAATTTGAGCAGCCCATTTACCACCCTGAGAAAATATTCACGTGGTCAGAATATAGGTATTGGTTTGCCAAGCAATATGGTAACCAACTATTACTAGGTGGCCAACTGTTTATAGATACCCTAGGCAAGCATGTGCCCTACATGGTACTAACCGATAGCAATGGATGCATTCCAGATATACCATGCATACCTGTTGGCATAGCAGACAAGGTAGCTCCCATATTTAATGGCAATTTGGCTGTATTTCCCAATCCAGCACACAATGAGTTAACCATAACATTAAGCGCCAACACCACCATTTGGCTGTACGATCTGCAAGGTCGCGCCATCGCAAATTGGCAAGGCCAACAAGGCCAACAAACCTACCCATTAGAACACATTCCGCCCGGTATGTACATCGTAACAGCCGGAAAAGAATTTGCAAAGATTTTGGTAGAATAACTACCCATTCAGAACCTCTGAACCCTGAGCCTGTCGAAGAGTGAAATAGATGAAAAGAAAATTTGACTTAGCTCGTTCAGTTACGTTTCGACAAGCTCAACGTCCGAACTCGAATAAAAAAAGCCGTTCAACAAATAGTTAAACGGCTACAGCATCAAATGGTGCATAGTACTAGCTAAGTGTTTTAATTACCTTCATTTGTCTATCAGAATGTCCGTAATACTTTAAATCTGATTCAAAGAAATTAGCCTTATCAAGAATAGCTTTAAAGTGAGAAAAGTTCTCGAAACTGTACTTTCCATGATACCGTCCCATACCACTGTTACCAACTCCTCCAAAAGGTAGGTTTGAGTTATTGTTCTGCATTACTGCCTCATTAATACCCCCACTTCCGAAAGGAATTTCCGTTAGAAATCGATTTTTGATATCAGCATCGTTTGAGAATAAGTAAGCCGCTAAAGGCTTTTCGAAACGCTTGATAATTTGGAAGGCTTCATCAATGGTTTCATATTCAATTACTGGAATTATTGGCCCGAAAATTTCGTCTTGCATAATAGCATCATCCAGCGATACATTGTTGAGTACTGTTGGTTCAATCAAGCGTTCTTCTCTATTGGTTTTGCCGCCAAAGAATACTTTCGAATCATCAATTAAAGAAGCAACTCGGTCAAAATTTCGGGCATTAATAATTCGAACAAAGTTTTCATTCTCTACCGAGAAATCGTTCTTCTTGATTTCGGTTACGATGCTTTCTAGCACCTTGCTCTTAATGTCTTTATGTACAAGCACATAATCTGGAGCTAAACACAATTGCCCTGAATTGAGAAACTTGGCCCAAACCATTCGTTTAACACCAACATCAATGGTAGCGTCTTTAGTAAATAGAGCAGGGTTTTTACCTCCAAGTTCTAATGTAACACTGGTAAGGTGAGCGGCCGCTGCCTGATTTACAATTTTACCCACTTGTGGACTACCAGTAAAGAAAACCTTATCGAATCGTTGCTTTAGAATTGCTGTAGTTTCTGGAATGCCACCTTCTACTACATGAAGGTAATTTTTGTCAAAATTCTCATTGATGATTTTTGCCATTATCTTACTGGTTTCTACAGGAAGTTCGCTTGGCTTAAGAATAGTTGTATTGCCGGCAACCATAGAACCAACTACCGGAATTAGTGATAGGTTATACGGGAAATTCCAAGCGCCAATTACCAATGAAACACCCAGTGGTTCAGGTACTAAGTAGCTTTTGGCAGGTTGATTCAGTAAATTGGTTTTAACCTTTCTATGCTGTACCCAGCGTCTCACATTCTTAATAGCTATATCCAGCTCTTCGTATAGTGGGAAGATTTCAGTAAGTTGATTATCGTACTTCGATTTACCAAAGTCTTTATAGATAGCGGCATGTAAGTCATCTTCATGTTTTCGAATTAGGTCTCTAAACTTTTTGAGTTGTTTAAGCCTAAATTCAACTGGTAAAGTAACATTGCTGTTGTAGTATGCTCTTTGAGCTGTTACCAAATCCTGAATCTCTTGTTCAGAATAAATTCCTTGTGCTGTAGTTTCCATAATTATTCAGGTTTAAGCGTTTTTATTCTTTGATTTCTTGCGTTTTGCGAATTCTTTCTACCAAAGCTTTTTTAGGAAGTAATGGAGCAACAGCAAGTTCTACCCGTTGCGAAAACGGAATACCTGAAATTACCTCTAGTTCGCCTTTCAGCATGGCTTCATATCCATCTTTGGCAACATCTGCTGCATTAGCAGGTTTTTTGTAAATAGCAGTTTTGTTCATACCAGAATGATCACCAAAACCAGTTTGGGTAGCGCCAGGAAGTAGTGCCGTAATGCTTGCATTGGAGTTGTTTAGCTCTCCATAAATTGAGCGAGTGAGTGAGGTTACAAATGCCTTACTCGCAAAATATACTGCTTGTCCTGGCCCAGGAATAAGGCTTACAGTTGAAGAAACATTGAGTATGCGGCCCTCGTTTCGCTCAACAAAATCTGGTAAGAAGAACTTTGTAAGTGCTGTTAATGCAATTACATCTACTTGAATCATGGCAAGATCTTGTTCCCAAGAACGTTTGTGGAAATCGCCTACACCTCCAAATCCAGCATTATTAATGAGGTAGTTAATATTGATTTGACGTGTCTTTAACTCATCGTAAATTTCTTTTGGAGCGTTGAGATCAGTCAAGTTTTTCTCTATGATGTAAACTGTTACACCATACTGACTTTCTAATTCAGTTTTTAAGGTTTTAAGTCCAGCGAGGTTTAAATCAACTCCTACAATGTCTCCACCTTTTTGTGCATGAATTTTGGCAAACTCTTTTCCAATTCCGCCTGCTGCACCTGTAATTAAAGCTGTTTTTTTCATGATATCTAGTTTTAATAGTTACAAAAGCTGAGTATTAGTTAGTGGTGATTTGGGTTATTGGCCAACCAGGTATCTTCATCACCTGGATCGGGAAGTACCATTCCGCCTTCATATACCCAACTGGCTTTAATTCCTATAAAGTCCAGACCAACTTGTGCGGTATTGAATTGCCCGAAATGAATAACAACATGTATTAGCTTGTTTTTTAGCTCATCAATAATTTGCTGACTTCGATTTCCTCCTATTCGAATACTCCCTAAAATCATAGCTTCTTGATTCTTTTTTAGCCGGTATCCAGACATGAATAGTACTGTTCCAAAAACTGGCGGAGCACCTGTTACTTTACTGTGCACTTTCACTATTCCATCGGATATGCTTTTCTTTTTTGAGGCGCTTAGGTTTCTTTTTGTCAATACAGTATATAAAGGCATCTTATTAGTTATTAATGGATGAATTAAAGGAGTAGTAACCAGTAGAGATTTTAGAAGAAATCAACTCTTTTAGCAAGTGCAAGCGCAATCTGAGTTTGCCATATTGAGTGAGTTGGTTTGCGTTTCTGTCTAAAAATTCCTTGAAAAGAGGTTGTTCTATAATAGATATGAGAAGCTCATCTGAGCGTTGACCTGTAATGCTTGTCCAATCTTTGGTGCATTGCTCAAACATTTGCACTCTTTTTTCTTGAGAAAAGCCAATAGGACATCCCATATTGATAATAGAAGGAATGTGTGGTTTAAAGTTGCTGAACCCGTTCGCTTCTGATACGATGTTCCAAAGAATTAAAACATTGTTCTTGGAAATGAAGGTCTTGTAGTTTTGAATAACAACCTGTTCTAGACTTTTGATTTGTTGACTAGAAAATTGTTCTGCTTTAATTGATATGACTACTTTTTCCATTGTACTTCGTTCTCTTGCAGTTGATTACCGCTTTGTTGAGAACAAAGTTCAGAATAGGAAGAGAGGTATTTTTTACCCTATGGTAAAATCGACTAGTGGACTAAATTTTTTCTAATTCGGCTTAAGCTTTGTTGAGTAATTCCAAGGTAAGATGCAATATGGCCTAGTTTGGCTTTTTGGAAAATGAGCGGATGTTTCTGAAGGAGTTTTAGGTAACGGTATTCTGCAGTTTGTGTATGGATGTCCATTACTCGTCTACTTAAGATCATGGCAAACTCTGTGAAAAGTTCTTGAAATGCTTTGTTTGCCTCTTTGTTGTTTTCTCGCAGCGTATCTAAGTTTTCTTTAGTAATTAAAATGAACTCAGAATCCTCTAATGCCTCGAAATTGAGAATGTTTGTTTCATTCTTAAAATAACTGAAAGGCGAGGTGATAATCATATTCTCAGAAGAAAACCAGTGTGTAACATCTTGTCCATCGATGTTTTGATAATGCAAGCGTATAAGCCCTTTGGTAATGAAATAAAGGTAATAGCATCGCTGGTCTTGAGATAGAAAAACCTCTCCCTTTTTTGCACTTTTTGTCTTTAGTTCAATCCCTAGATCTGCACTCCACTTAAATAAGTCTTCCCTAGATAGGTATGTATCTGTTAAAAACATAAGTCTACAACTTAGCTGTAAGATATGGATTGTTGTTGACTAAGCTACTCAACGAAAGATTGGTTCTTAGGCAGTACTATGCCCAAACCTTTGTTCCTTCAGTGCAATTGGTGCAGATGTCAATTTCATTTCGAGATTTCAATAGTGCCCTTCTAAAATTTTGATAGGAATCAGATTTCCAAACTTCATCAAAAGAATGCTCTTTTAAATCGCCCAATTGGTGGGTAGCATCTTTATCAAAACAACAAGGCACCACTAAACCATCCCAAGTAATTACACAAGAGTGCCACATTTTCCAGCAGTGGTTCAACAGCTTGTTTTTAATGCGATAAGTGCCATCTGCCATTTTACGGTAACGGGCATATTTCTCAATGGTAGGAATTAAGGGGTTCCCATGCTTATAATCGTATACTTGAGCAGTTTTAAACCGCACTTCATCTACTCCTAATTCATCAGCTAAGCGTTGAACATCTTCAATTTGATGTTCATTAGGTTTTACAACCAAATATTGAAAAATAACATGTGGAGTTTTAGAGTTCGCTTCTTTCTTAGCTGCGATGATATTTTTGGTTCCCTCAATCACTTTGTCAATCTTTCCGTGAACGCGATATTGTTCGTACACATCTTGAGTGGTTCCATCAATAGATATAATCAACCTGTCTAATCCAGATTCAACCGTTTTAGCAGCACTTTTGGGGTTTAAAAAATGTGCATTCGTAGAAGTAGCCGTATACATGTTATTAGCATGTGCCAACTTCACCATTTCTAAGAACTTAGGATTAATGTAAGGTTCGCCTTGGAAATAGAAAATTACGTAACTGGTATACTTGCTGAATTGTTGGATTACCTTTTCGTAGAAATCGGCTTTCAAATTTCCAGTGGGTCTAGAAAATTGGCGTAAACCACTCGGGCATTCGGGGCAGCCCAAATTGCATGTAGTGGTAGGTTCAATAGAAATACTAATAGGTCTCCCTAAAATGGTAGGCTTTTTCGTAATTCGAGAAAGATAATAACTGAACACCACCAAAAATCCGTTCCAAATTCTAGGAAGAGTAAGTTTTGAGAGGTAATTCAACGAATCATAAATGCGCGGCTGCATGTCGCAAAAATAGGTTTTCCAACAGCCCTTTTAACAAATATTTCAGCACTTAGTTCCCTCCAGTACATTATGTTCAACCATAAAGTAGTGACTACTTGAATGAGGCTGTTACCTTTGTCAACTTTATACGGATTTAAAGGTCTATGTGGGAGATACTAGCTCGATTTATACTTCGACAACGAACATTTATTTTAGTGGTACTAGCCATGCTTACCATGTTCATGGTATACAAGAGTACCGAGAACAAACTGCAATGGACATTACCCAAACTTCTTCCAGATAGCGATTCTACTCTTGTTGAGTACGAAGCATTCAAAGATCGATATGGTCAAGAGGCCATGGCATTTCTATTTGCAATAGAAGAAAACCCTTTGGATAGCTTGGAGTTATTCAATGAATGGTATGCTCTTTCTAAGCGGATAGAACAAATTCATGGTGTAGATACTGTGGTGGCAGTAAATAGATTATTGAATGTGGTGAAAGATTCTGATAAAAAGGAATTCAAATTGCAGTCGGTAGTGGATAGACCTCTAACTAGCCAACAAGAGCTAGATAGTGTGCGTGCGTTGATTCACAGCATGCCATTTTACAAAGACAAGATTTATAACGATGATGGCGTAAGCTTCATGGCCGTTAGTTTGAATGTGCCCATTTTCGATTCTCCGGCTCGTGAACCGTTAATTGATGCTGTGTTAACAGAGGCAGAATCGTTTGAAGAAAATACAGGGATAGATCTTGTTTACAGTGGTTTACCATACATTAGAGCAAGTACTACTAGGTTAATTAAGAGTGAGCTACAAATGTTTATTGTCCTGGCAATTGCAGTAACCATTCTTATTCTGACATTGTTTTTTAGAAGTGCCCCACCAGTATTAGTAAGCATGCTCATTGTGGCTATGGGAGTAGTTTGGAGTATGGGAATCATTGCCATTTTGGGTTACGAAATGACAATCTTAACTTCTATTATTCCTCCACTAGTTATCGTAATCGGAATTCCAAATAGTGTGTACTTAATCAACAAGTACCACGCAGAATATAACCGTCATCGAAACAAAGTATTGGCTTTAACACGCATCATCAAAAAGATTGGTAAAGCAACTTTGATGACCAACCTTACTACAGCAATCGGATTCCTAGCCTTTGTATTTACGCAGAGCGCCATTCTAGTTGAGTTTGGGGTAGTAGCATCCATTAATATTGTGGTACTGTTTGTATTATCCATCTTCTTAGTGCCAACCATTTTTAGCTATTTACCACCACCAAAAGACGAGCACATGCGTCACTTGCAAGTGACCTGGGTAGGTAAAGTAGTAGCTATTTTAGAGAATTTAGTGAGTGGTCATCGTACTAAGATTTATTGGGTTGCAGGTATTTTAGTAGTGGTAGGTATTTATGGAATCACTAGAATTATTACTACCGGAAACTTGGTGGATGACCTACCTGAGGACAGCCAAATTGTAACCGACCTACATTACTTCGAAGATCAGTTTGATGGTGTTATGCCATTTGAGATTAGCATAGATGCTAAAAAGCCAGGTAAAGCAAGCAAGCGTAGCACACTCAAGCGAATCGAAAGAGTAGAAGAGTTATTAGCTGAATACCCAGAGTTCTCTAAACCATTGAGTATTGCAGATGGAATCAAATTTGTTCGGCAAGCATATTATGGTGGTAACCCAGCTCAATACAAATTGATTAGTTCGCAAGAGCAAGTCTTCTTTAAGCCTTACATAGATAATATGTCAGGTAAAAAAGGAGCGAATATGTTGAGGTCATTTATTGATTCAACAGAACAGTACACACGTATTTCTACCCAAATGCGTGATGTAGGAACTATTCAAATGGATTCGTTGATTCAAGATCTGAAACCAAAAGTTGAGGAGATATTTCCAGCAGATAAGTACGATGTTTCGTTTACTGGTACCTCTATTGTTTATTTAAAAGGAACCAATTACTTGGTGAATAATTTGATCATCAGCTTGTTGTTAGCCATTGGAATTATTGCTGTGATCATGGCACTATTGTTTACCTCAATTCGAATGGTAGCCATGTCAATTTTCACCAACCTGATTCCCCTCATTTTTACTGGAGCCATGATGGGTTACTTTGGTATAGCACTAAAACCGTCTACCATTTTGGTATTTAGTATCGCATTCGGAATCTCAATAGATGATACCATTCACTTTCTAGCAAAGTATCGTCAAGAATTAATAGACAGCAATTGGAACATTAGAGAAGCGGTTTTAACAAGCGTTCGCGAAACAGGAGTAAGTATGATCTACACATCCATAATATTATTCTTTGGATTCAGTGTTTTTTCAACTTCTCAGTTTGGTGGAACACAAGCACTCGGAATTTTGGTATCAATTACACTTTTAATCGCCATGTTGGCTAACTTAGTGTTGTTACCATCTTTCTTGATGACCTTAGATAAAGCCGTTACCCAAAAATCATTTAAAGAGCCTTTTGCGCAATTGCTCGATGAAGAGGATGATATAGATTACGACTTTCTAACTATTCGTGAAGATGATCCCCAAATAACGGAGAGTTCTCCATCAAACAAAAAGCTATGAAAGGAATAATTTTAGCTGGAGGTTCTGGAACACGTCTACATCCATTAACCTTAGCCATGAGTAAACAGTTAATGCCTGTTTACGACAAACCTATGATCTATTACCCGTTGTCAGTTCTTTTGATGAGTGGTATTAGAGAAGTCTTAATCATTTCTACTCCGCATGATTTACCACATTTCGAAAGATTACTAGGTGATGGTAAATCACTAGGATGCGAGTTTACGTATGCTGTACAGGAAGTGCCAAACGGATTGGCACAAGCCTTTGTAATAGGCGAAGAGTTTATTGGAAACGATTCTGTATGTCTCATTCTTGGAGACAACATATTCTATGCGTCTAAACTATCTCGTAAACTACAAGCATGCACTAATCCTGAAGGAGGAGTAGTATTTGCATACCATGTTTCTGATCCTGAGCGATATGGTGTGGTAGAGTTTGATTCAAGTAATAAAGCTATTTCCATAGAAGAAAAGCCACAACAACCTAAGAGTAACTATGCAGTTCCAGGGTTGTACTATTACGATAATTCAGTGGTAGAGGTGGCAAAAAATATCCAACCAAGTGCCCGAGGTGAATATGAAATTACAGACGTTAACAAGTATTACTTAGATGCTGGAAAGTTGAGCGTGCAAGTATTTGATAGAGGAACCGCTTGGTTAGATACTGGAACCCATGCTTCGTTGATGCAAGCGGGGTCTTTTGTTCAAGTAATTGAAGAAAGACAAGGATTGAAGATTGGATGTATTGAAGAGATTGCCTATCGTATGGGCTTTATAGATGCCACTCAATTAGAGAAAATTGCAACAACATTGACTAAGAGTGGTTATGGTAATTATTTACTGAACTTGCTTAAATAATGAACAACATAAAGCCCTTTCAAGAGGCGATTTTATCATCGTTAGCTGATTTAACATATCCACAACAACCTAACGAACTTTACGAACCAATTCGGTACATTCTCAACTTAGGAGGTAAGCGTTTAAGACCTGTTCTTACTTTACTAGCTGCTGATGCTTATGGCAATTGGAAACAGGCCATTCCGCAGGCGCTGAGTGTTGAGATATTTCACAACTTTACCTTGGTGCATGATGATATTATGGATGATGCTCCATTGCGCAGAGGTAAAGAAACGGTGCACGAAAAGTGGGATGTCAACCGAGCAATTCTCTCCGGAGATGCCATGTTAATTCAAGCTTACATGCAACTCGTAAAGTGCGATCAACAGCATATTGCAGCGTTGATGAATGCCTTCAATAAAGTAGCTTTAGAAGTATGCGAAGGACAGCAGTTTGATGTCAATTTTGAGGAGTCTACAGCGATCTCTCAAGATCAGTACATCGAGATGATTCGGTTGAAAACATCAGTTTTATTAGGAGCAGCGCTTCAATTTGGTGCTATTGTAAGTAGTGCACCAGAGCAAGATCAACAACACCTCTATGATTTTGGGGTAAAACTTGGAATTGCTTTCCAGATCAAAGATGATTGGTTAGATGTATATGGAGATCCTGAAAAATTCGGGAAACAGGTTGGTGGTGATATCCTTGCCAACAAGAAAACATTATTGATGATTCATGCGCTTGAAACAGCCCATGGAGATCAGCAACTAGAATTAAATAAGTGGTTAGATACGAGTGATCAACCACAGCAAAAAGTAAAGGAAGTTACTGAACTCTTCACACATCTTGGAGCTGGCGAAAAAGCGAAAGAAGTAATGGATCGATATTACAGCGATTCGCTAGAATCTTTGGCTAAATGTAGCATGATGCCAAGCGACAAAAGGGCCAATTTTGAAACGTTTGCCAATTGGTTAATGGAACGAGATCATTGATAGATCTCGTTCAAAGCATCTTCTAGCATAGGATATTGAAATGTGTATCCTGTAGAAAGAGTGTGCTTTGCAGAAACCCTAGTTCCTTCAGTTAGCATTCCAGCCATTTCACCTACTGCAATGCGCAAAGCAAATGCAGGAACTCCAATTGGTAAATAGACTTTGGAAGCAGCTTTTGAAAGAGATTTCATAAATACATGATGAAGTGTGGGGTTGGGCGCAACTCCATTTAATGCACCTATGAGATTGTTGTTCAATGCATGAGCAAAGAGTAAACACAAATCATCTATATGTATCCAGGGCATCCATTGTTTTCCAGACCCAAGTGGAGCAACAACAGGTGGTTTGGTCATTTCAACTAAAGCGCCACCTTCTTTACTCAAAACTATTCCTACACGAATCCAACTAGTAGTAATTCCAAGTTTCTCAATTTCTTGAACTTCTTTTTCCCAGTCTACTGTTACTTTGGCTAAGAACTCATTTCCTGCAGGGCTACTTTCTGTCAGCCAAGCATCGCTCGTTTTAAATCCATAAAATCCAATGGCGCTTGCACTTACAAAAACAGTTGGTTTATTGTTAGCAGCTTCAATTGCTGTTTTGAGTAAGCGGGTACTAAGTGTACGGCTTTCAAGAATTTCTTTTTTTCTAGCTTCTGTCCATCGCTTATCCGCAACTCCAGCTCCAGCTAAATGGATAATACCATCTGCCCATTCAATTGCCTTTTGATCTATCGTTTGAGCGTGAACATCCCATTGAAAAACACGTATCTGATCGATTGATCTTTTCGACCTAGAAAGCCAACCAATTTCACAACCTTGTTTCGCTAAAATTTCACTGAGTCGTTTTCCAACTAATCCACTACCGCCCGTTATAAGAACCTTCATGATGCCATATTTTTGATCTAGATATGAATCAACTTGTCACTTTTCAAGACATGCTTCCAACCGTTCAATGGAACGAGCAATTGATCCAGATGGTATTGCAACAAATCAAAAAGGATTTTGCTTTACAAGGTTATGCAATCGATGGTCAAACTGAAGATGTTCCTGCATTTTTAACAGAATTATTAAACCAATTACGTGTCTTTGTAAATCAAGATGTGCATGGCTTAAGCAATGTGTTGTATCGGGTTGACATGTCTGAAAATCAGGTGGCTATTGCATTATCTGATTCAGATGAGAATGCAGAAAATGTTCTGTTGAAGCTAATAATTGAACGCGAATTACAAAAAGTAAATTGGCGATTGAAATGGGCTAGTGAAACGTAGATTTTCGAATGAAATAATTTACAGACTAAAAGTCTAAATTCACTGAATGAGGAGTGTATAAAAGTTTAAATTTGTTTCCTTTCACAGCATTGAGTAAGAATGGACAAATTCTCGTATCTCGGCAACGGAGACGTTAACGCAGTTGAAGATTTATACAAACAGTACAAAGCAGACCCAGAATCCGTAGACTTCGGATGGAGAAAATTTTTCGAAGGGTTTGAATTCTCAAAAACATCTTACGAAGAGGGAGACGGAACAATTCCAGAGAACTTTGAAAAAGAGTTCAAGGTTCAGGAACTAATTGCAGGTTACCGTACGCGAGGTCATTTGTTTACAAAGACCAACCCAGTAAGAATAAGAAGACAGTATACCGATACGATTTCGTTAGAATATTTCGGGTTATCTGAAGCCGATTTGGATACAACATTCCAGGCGGGAAATGAATTGGGGATTGGAGCGGCAACGCTAAGAGATATTGTTAACTTTTTAAATCAAAGCTATTGTCATAGCATTGGTGTTGAATACGTGTACAACCGTAAGCCTTCTCAACTAAACTGGTTGATTAAGCGTGTTGAAGAGAATAAAAACACACCAAGCTTTACAAAGGATGAGAAGCTTCGAATTTTAGAGAAATTGAACGAGGCAGTAGTCTTTGAGAGTTTCTTACATACGAAGTTCGTTGGTCAAAAACGATTCTCACTAGAAGGTGGTGAAGCCATTATTCCAGCATTAGATTTATTAGTTGAATATGGTGCTGATTTAGGCGTTCAAGAAGTTGTGGTTGGTATGGCTCACCGCGGAAGATTGAATGTGTTGGCGAACATCTTCAACAAAACATATGAGCAAATTTTCTCTGAATTCCAGAGTAAAGAATATGAAGAAGATGAATTTGATGGTGATGTGAAATATCACTTGGGTTCATCTGCTGATGTGGTAACGAAGTCGGGTAAGAAAGTTCATTTAACACTTTCTCCAAACCCATCTCACTTAGAAGCAGTAGATCCTGTAGTTCAGGGTATCAGTAGAGCCAAACTAGATAGCTACTTAGAAGAAGAGAATAACGTATTGCCTATTTTGATTCATGGAGATGCGGCTATCGCTGGACAAGGAATTGTTTACGAAACGGCTCAAATGTCTCAATTGAAAGGTTACCGTACAGGAGGAACCATTCATATTGTGATCAATAATCAAATTGGTTTTACAACAAACTATGTTGATGGTAGATCAAGTACCTATTGTACTGATATTAGTAAGGTGACGTTGTCTCCTGTATTCCATGTAAATGGTGACGATGCTGAAGCGTTGGTACACACCATGAAAATAGCATTGGAGTTCCGTCAGAAATATAACAAAGACGTTTACATCGATTTACTGTGCTACCGTAAGTATGGACACAACGAAGGAGATGAACCTCGTTTCACACAGCCTTTATTGTACAAAACCATCGCGAAGCACCCGAACCCAAGAAACATTTATGTTGATCACTTGGTAAGTGAAGGTGTGGTGAGTAAAGACGACTTGAAAAAGTTGGAGACCTCATTTAAAGACTTGCTCCAAGAGCGTTTAGATGAATCGAAGACTATTCATAAAGCACATATCACAGATTTCTTAAGCCATACTTGGTCTGATTACCAAAAAGGTGAAGTAAGTGATTTAACAGCAGCTTATGACACTAAGTTTAATCGTGATGAATTAGCTTCTATTGCTAAAACTATCAGTTCATTGCCTGAGGACAAGCCATTCTTCAAGAAGATTGTTCGCTTGTTCAAAGATCGTTTGAGCATGATTGAGGAAGATCGCTTAGACTGGGCTATGGGTGAGTTGCTAGCTTATGCTACGTTGTTACATGAAGGACATCCTGTTCGTATTTCTGGACAAGATGTTGAGCGTGGAACATTCTCACATCGTCACGCGGTTGTAACACTAGAAGACTCAGAAGAAAAATATGTTCCACTTCAGAACATTGGTGAGGAACAAGCAGAATTCAATATCTATAACTCATTACTAAGTGAGTATGGAGTATTAGGGTTCGATTACGGTTATGCACTAGCATCTCCAAATTCACTGGTTATTTGGGAGGCTCAGTTCGGAGATTTCTTCAACGGAGCACAAATTATCTTAGATCAGTTCTTAAGTGCAGCTGAGGATAAGTGGACAAACCAGAATGGTTTAGTGATGCTATTGCCTCATGGTTATGAAGGCCAAGGAGCAGAGCATTCAAGTGCACGTTTAGAAAGATTCTTACAGTTGGCAGCAGAAGGCAATATGCAAATTGCAAATTGTACAACACCAGCCAATCATTACCATATGTTGCGTAAGCAAATGAAGCGCAACTTCAGAAAGCCATTAATCGTATTTACACCTAAATCATTGTTAAGGCATCCCAAGTGTGTGTCTAGCATTGATGAACTGGCAAATGGAACATTCCAGTATGTAATTGATGATACGGTAGATGCCAAAAAGGTGAAACGCGTAGTTTTAACAAGCGGTAAGTTGTATTACGATTTAGAAGCTAGAAGAGAAGAACTAGGTACTGAAGAGGTTGCGTTGGTAAGAATAGAGCAGCTGTACCCATTCCCTCAAGATGCATTGGATAAAGTTTTAGCGAACTATGGAGATGCTGAGATTGTTTGGGCGCAAGAAGAACCAGAAAATATGGGTGCTCTTACATACCTATTTAGAGTATATGATAGAAACTTGAAATACATTGCCAGATCAGAAAGTGCGAGTCCAGCATCTGGATCAGGTGAAGTATTCAAGAAAAGACAAGAATTGATTTTGAAAAAAGCGTTTGATATAGCTTAAAATATCCTGAACGATGATATTAGATATGAAAATCCCGAGTCCGGGAGAGTCGATTACAGAAGTTGAGATTGCCGAGTGGTTAGTAGAAACGGGAGATTACGTGGAACGTGATCAACCAATTGCTGAGATTGATTCGGATAAGGCAACACTTGAGTTAACAGCAGAAGAGTCTGGCCAAATAGAAATTTTGGTAGAAGAAGGCGAAACTGTAGAGGTAGGCCAAGTAGTTGTTAAAATTGACACTAGCGTACAGGGTGAAGCAAAGCCAAAAGCAGAGGCCGCAGATGAAGCGCCAGTGGCTCCAGCTAAGGCAGAAGCACCAAAAGAAGAAAAAGCTGCTGCTCCTGCAGGGAACGATTCAGCTAAAGCAAGCCCATTGGCGAAAGAAATGATGAACCAAAACCAAATTCAAGCAAAACAAGTTGCTGGAAGCGGTACTGGTGGAAGAATCATGAAGGGCGATGTAGAAGCGTATATCTCAGGTGGAATTCAAGCTGCTCCTATGGCAGGTTGGGGAGGAAGCCGAGAGCAACGCAGAGAGAAGATGTCTACTCTTCGTAGAAAAGTTGCAGAACGTTTAGTAAGCGTGAAGAGCGAAACTGCTATGTTGACTACGTTCAACGAAGTAGATATGAAGCCAGTAATGGATCTGCGTAAGAAATACAAAGAAGTATTTAAGAAAACGCATGATGTAAATCTTGGATTTATGTCATTCTTTACAAAAGCGGTTACAGAAGCGTTAAATGCATATCCAGCCGTTAATGGAATGATTGATGGTAAAGAAATAGTTTATCATGATTATGCAGATGTAGGTATTGCGGTTTCATCTCCTAAAGGACTAATGGTTCCTGTGTTGAGAAATGCAGAACAAATGAGTTTAGCTGAGATTGAGGCTGAGATAAAGCGTTTAGCTGTTAAGGCTCGTGATGGTAAGTTGACTATTGATGAGATGACAGGTGGAACCTTTACGATTACTAATGGTGGTGTATTTGGTTCTATGTTGAGTACACCAATCATCAACCCTCCTCAAAGTGCTATTTTGGGTATGCACAATATCGTGGAGCGCCCTGTAGCTGTTAACGGACAGGTTGAGATTAGACCAGTAATGTATGTCGCACTTTCTTACGATCACCGCATTATTGACGGTAAGGAATCTGTAAGTTTCTTATATAAGATTAAAGAGATGTTAGAAGATCCAGCAAAGATGGTATTTGGAGGCAAAGATCCAGGAGAAGTACTATTAGGCTTATAATTGGATAGCTAACAATAGATAAATTGAAGGAGGGTAATTAAACCCTCCTTTTTTTATGCCGTCAAATTCACATAATCTTTAAAAACAAAAAGTATGAAAACATGGATTGTGTTAGTTAGTATGGTGTTTGTTTCTTCATTCTCTGCTCTGGCTCAAAAAGAGACACGTAAAGGAGGAGATCCTGAGTTGAGGAAAGAAAAGATGATGGAAAGGTTAACAGCGGAATTAGAGTTGACCGCAGAACAACAAGCGGATGTTTCTAAGATTTTAGACGAAAGTCAGGCAAAGCGCCAAGAGTTGAGAGATAAAAACAGAGAGGAAAGAACAGCGGCTAAAAAAGAGCATATGATGTCAATGAAAGAAGTGTTAACAGAAGAGCAATTTCTGAAGTATAAGGAGATGGCTGAAAAGCGCAAAGAGCAAATGCATTCTCGAAAGAGGATGTAAGTATAGAGCATAAAAAAAGCGGAAGATTAATCTTCCGCTTTTTTTATAGTTAAGAAACATTTAGTACTGTAACTCACTCGACCCGCTTCTACGGCCTTCTAGCCAACGTTCATACGAAGGTTGGTCTAGCTTGTACCACGCGCGAGCAATGTTTTTCTTAATGGTCAGCTTTAATTCTTGCTTCACATCTGTATCGTTCGCTCCGTTTTTCATGCTCACAGGGTTTGTATTGATTCAATTACTAAAGTAGCATAAAATTCTGCTCAACTGCTATGATAAACGAACAACTTATTAAAAACGAAGACCAATTAACGTAAAGTTAAAGCACGATATTGACAATTCGTTTAGGTACAACAATGACCTTTTTAGGCTCTTTTCCATCTAACCATTTGGTAGCCTGTTCGTTGCTCATTACTGCTGACTCCACATCCTCTTTACTGGCATCTGCAGGCAATGTTAACTTAAAACGAACTTTACCGTTAAACGATACCGGGTAAGTATATTCATTCTCAATTAGATACGCTTCTTTGAATTCTGGGAAAACTGCTGTAGTTACACTTTTGTCGTTCCCAAGACGTTTCCATAGCTCCTCTGAAATATGTGGGGCGTGACAAGACACTAAAACAGTTAATTGTTCTAATATATTCCGTTTGTTGCAATTTAATTCCGTCAACTCGTTTACGCATATCATAAAATGACTGACCGATGTGTTGAACACGAAACGATCGAATTCATCTTCAACCTTCTGAATGCATTTATGTAACGCTTTGTACTCAGCTTTCGTTGGCTCATCATCACTTACTTCAAACTCTCCAGCTTCATTAAAGAACAGGCGCCAAAGTTTACGTAAGAACTTACTTACACCATCAATACCCTTTGTGTTCCATGGCTTGTGTAGTTCAATTGGCCCTAAGAACATCTCGTGTAAACGCAAGGCATCAGCTCCGTGACTAGCACAGATGTCATCTGGATTAACCACGTTATACCAACGTTTAGACATTTTCTCTACTTCAGTGCCACATTGATAAGTGCCATCGTCCTCGAAAATGAATGTTGCATTGTTGTATTCGGAACGCCAATTTTTGAAACGCTCAATATCCATTGAGTCACCATTCACGAAATTTACATCTACATGAATAGCGGTGGTATCATAATCTACTCTCTTGCTTGCTGTAACAAATTCATTCGTTCCGTTGATTCTGTATACCAACTTAGACTGACCTTGAATCATTCCCTGGTTAATCAACTTCTTAGCTGGCTCATCCACAGGAATTAAATCCATATCGTGTAAGAACTTAGTCCAGAAACGCACATATAATAGATGTCCGGTAGCATGTTCTGCACCACCCATGTATAAGTCAACAGCTCCCCAATAATTGGTTTTATCAGCTTCTACAAATGCTTCTGTGTTCTTAGCATCTTGGTAACGTAAATAATACCAACTAGAACCAGCCCAACCCGGCATAGTCGTAGTTTCAATGGGGAATCCTTCTCCATTGGCCACAATACCTTTCTCTGGATGATAGTTCCATTTATCGGCTCTTGCTAATGGTGGTTCACCATCTTCAGTTGGTAGGTACTTATCAACCTCAGGTAGTTCCAATGGTAGGTGTTCGTCCTTAATCGGTTTTGGAATTCCGTTTTCGTAATAAATAGGAATAGGTTCTCCCCAATAGCGTTGTCTACCAAATACGGCATCACGCAATTTAAAATTGGTAGTAGCTGATCCAATGCTTTTCTGGTAGATGGCATCAATTGCTTTCGAGATCGCTTTTTTCGCCTTTAATCCATTCATGAAATCTGAGTTAGTTAAGACACCTGTTTTATCTTCAAGTGGTCCTTCACTCACATCATGATTTTCAAAAATGTTTGGAATAGGAAGGTCGAAATGATTGGCAAAGTTCCAATCTCGTTGATCTCCTGCTGGAACGGCCATAATTGCCCCTGTGCCATATCCTGAAAGAACATAATCGCCAATCCAAACAGGAATCTGTTCTTGGGTGAAAGGATGAACAACGTATGCACCAGTAAATTCACCAGAAATGGTTTTGGCATCAGCCATACGCTCACGCTCCGATTTCTTAGCGGTTTGTTCTTGGTATGCTTCAACAGCTTCTTTACGATCTGATGTTGTTATCTGCTCAACTAATTCATGATCTGGAGCCAAAACCATAAATGAAACACCGTATATGGTATCAGGCCTTGTGGTAAACACCTCAATTTGATGATCAGAATTGGCTACGTTAAAGAAAACAGATGCCCCTTTAGATTTGCCAATCCAGTTACGTTGAATTTCTTTTAGTGAATCACTCCAGTCAATGGTATCTAAGCCAGTAAGCAATCTATCTGCATAAGCAGTAATGCGCATAGACCATTGCATCATGCTACGTTGCTCTACTGGATGCCCACCGCGCTCGCTTAATCCATCTTTTACTTCATCGTTGGCCAAAACAGTTCCTAGTGCTGGACACCAGTTTACCACACTTTCAGATAAGTATGCCAAACGATACTTTAATAAAATGTCCTCTTGTTGCTTCTCATCAAAGGTTTTCCATTCAGCTGCAGTAAACGAAGGGGTGTCCTCGTCACAAGTAGCGTCAACCATGACGTTTCCATCTAATTCAAAAATGTCGATCAAATCTTGAATCGGACGAGCCTTCTTTACATCGTTGCTATACCAAGCATTAAATAGTTGAATGAAAATCCATTGAGTCCATTTGAAGTAACTTGGATCGCTTGTTCTGATTTCTCTATCCCAATCAAACGAAAACCCAAGTCTATCCAACTGCTCGCGGTAACGTGCAATATTCGTTTCAGTAGTAATTGCTGGGTGCTGTCCTGTTTGAATAGCATATTGTTCAGCTGGTAATCCAAACGAATCATATCCCATTGGGTGTAGCACATTGAAGCCTTTCAAACGTTTGTACCTGGCAACAATATCAGATGCAATGTATCCTAGTGGGTGACCAACATGTAGCCCTGCTCCTGATGGATAAGGAAACATATCAAGTACATAGTACTTTGGTTTGTCGCTGTTTTCGTTGGCTTTAAAATTCTGATGTTCAGCCCAGTATTCTTGCCATTTTTTTTCAATGGCTTCGAAATTATACTCCATGAGTGTATTGCGTTTGGAAAGGCGCGAAATTAAGTATTTTGACTCCTTTAATGAGGCTGTTTTCACGCAAAGCCCAAGTTGATTTTTTATATTTTAGTCGCCTCTCAAAACCAAGTAATTTGGCAACTACATCAAGTAAATTCGAACGGAGAAGACTTTCAACCTCTTACTTTTCAGTAATCGTGAGTATTTCGCTCGTGCTCTTTATGTTGGGTATGGTAGGATTAATCCTACTGCAAGCTCAAAAATTGGGACAATATGTGAAAGAAAACATTGCAGTTACTGTTTACATTAAAGACAGTGTAAATGAGGCCGACATCAAACGATTGCAAAAAAGTTTAGATGCAGCTCCTTATTCTAAAAGCACGGATTATGTAGATAAAGAAACAGCTGCAATTCGATTACAAGAAGAATTGGGAGAAGATTTTGTGGAGTTCCTAGGTTATAATCCACTTTCTACAAGCATCGATATTTATTTGAATGCAGATTACGCGAATACCGATAGTGTTACCACTATTGAACAAGATTTGTTGTTGAATCCTAAGGTTAAAGAGGTTGTTTACCAAAGAGACTTGTTAAGCTTTGTTAATGAGAATGTGCGTAAAATCTCGTTCTTGCTGAGTGGTTTTGCCCTCTTGTTGTTAATCGTATCCATTGCGTTGATTAACTCTACTATCCGATTAGCTATTTATAGTAAACGATTCTTAATCAGGAGTATGCAGCTTGTTGGTGCAACGCAAGGCTTTATTAGAAAGCCATTTGTTCGACAAGGAATTGTACACGGATTGTATGGAGCGTTTATAGCGTTGGTTTTACTTTCTGCAGTTATTTATTATGCCCAACAAAAGGCTCCAGAGATATTCAGCTTAAATGACGTTGAATTATTTGCATCTTTGTTTGCAATCGTAGTTGCACTAGGAATCTTGATAAGCTGGGCTAGTACAGCATTAGCAGTTAGCAGATACTTAAGACTACGAACCAATCAACTATACACGAAGTAATCATGGCAAGCGAAAATCAAAATAGCGGTAGCAATCAATTAGCGTTTGGCAAGATTAATTACATCCTCACAGCAGCAGGTGCCGTGTTGGTAGTGATTGGATTTTTCTTGATGTCAGGTGGAGGATCAGAAGACCCAACAGTATTTAGTGATGGAATTTTCTCTTTCAGAAGATTAACGCTCGCTCCAATTGTAATTTGTGGTGGTTACGCTTTGGTGCTGTATGCCATCATGAAAAAGCCAAAGTAATTTTATGGATATTCTACAGGCGGTGGTGCTGGGCATCATCCAAGGACTAACTGAGTTTCTCCCTGTTAGTAGTAGTGGGCATTTAGAATTAGCAAAAGCTCTATTTGGTAACGATAGTATGCCTGAAGAAAGCATGCTGATGACTGTTTTATTACATGCAGCTACAGCACTAAGTACCATTGTGGTATACCGAAAAGAAATAGCTGACATATTCAAAGGGTTATTTGCATTCAAGAATAATGATGAATTCCAGTTTTCGCTGAAAATTGTGTTGTCAATGATTCCAGCAGCGATAATTGGTGTGTTATTCGATGAAGAAATAGAACAACTGTTCAGTGGTCAAATCTTACTAGTAGGAGCCATGTTAGGCGTAACAGGCTTACTTCTTTTCTTAGCAGATAGAGCCAAAAAAACAGATAAGGATGTGAGTTTAACTTCTGCTATCATTATTGGTATTGCTCAAGCAATTGCCATATTACCAGGTATTAGTCGAAGTGGAGCAACAATTTCTACGGCTGTTTTATTAGGAATTGATAAAACTAAATCGGCTCGTTTTTCATTTTTGATGGTAGTACCATTAATTCTTGGAAAGATGGCTAAAGATGTATTAGATGGTGCTTTTGATACAGCTATGTCAACAAGTATGTTGCCTTTAGGTGTAGGATTTGTTGCCGCATTCATCACTGGTTTGTTAGCTTGTACTTGGATGATTAAACTCGTTCAAAAAAGCCAATTGCGTTTCTTTAGTTACTACTGTTTTGCAGTAGGAATTATCAGCATTATCCTCAGTATTTAATAGGATGCTTCCAAAAGATCTTCCAGAGTTCAACCTTGAACAAGGTGTTGTAATGCTCATTGATAAACCACTAGAGTGGACTAGTTTCGATGTAGTAAACAAATTGCGTTATACCATTAAGCGTGCTTTTGGGTTAAAGAAAGTAAAAGTGGGACATGCTGGAACGTTAGATCCACTTGCAAGTGGCTTATTAATAGTATGTGCGGGAAAGGCTACTAAAACTATTGATCAAATACAGGCAGAGCATAAGAAATACACTGGAATTATTACGATTGGAGCTAAAACTCCTTCGTTCGATCTAGAAACAGAAGTTGAAAAAGTAGCAAATGCAGATCATATTACGTTAGAAGAAGTGCAAAATGCTGCCAATCAATTTTTAGGAGTTATTGATCAAACACCACCAATTTTTAGCGCGAAAAAAATTGATGGGAAAACAGCCTATAATTTGGCAAGAGCAGGAAAAGAGGTGAAACTTAAAAAAGCTCAAGTTGAGATCATGACTTTTGATATAGTTAAAAAAGAGGGAGTTAACTTTCATTTTGAAGTAACTTGCTCAAAAGGAACATACATACGATCATTAGCAAATGATGTAGGTGAAGTGCTTGGTGTAGGCGGATATTTATCAGCTCTACGTAGGACGCAAAGCGGTGATTTTAGAATAGAAGAAGCCAAAACAGTAGAGCAATGGGTTGATTTTATTGCTCAACTTCCTAATAACCAAAAAACTGAAGGTTAGCAATTCAACGTTTTTGCTATTTTTGCAGGCCTCAAAATTGAAAGAAGTACATGAAACTTTCTCAGTTCAAACTCAACATTCCAGACGAACTTATTGCACAACACCCTGCTCCAGAACGCGATGAAGCCCGCATGATGGTAGTTAAGCGCAAATCTGGAGAAATAGAGCACAAACTTTTCAAAGACATCGTTGACTATTTTGATGATGGCGATGTGATGATTTTGAACAACACGCGTGTGTTCCCTGCAAGATTGTATGGTAACAAAGAAAAAACAGGAGCTAGAATTGAAGTGTTCTTGTTGCGCGAGTTGAATAGAGAGAGCAGACTTTGGGATGTGTTAGTAGATCCAGCTCGTAAAATCAGAATTGGTAATAAACTTTACTTCGGTGAAGACGATAGCCTTGTTGCTGAGGTAATCGACAATACCACATCAAGAGGTAGAACACTACGATTCTTATTTGATGGTCCTTACGAAGACTTTAAGCGTACAGTATATGAATTAGGAGAAACTCCTATTCCAAAGTACATTGATCGTCCAGTTGAGCCAGAAGACGAAGAGCGTTACCAAACAATTTTTGCTGAGGTTGAAGGTGCAGTTGCAGCTCCAACTGGTGGTTTACACTTCAGTAGAAACTTGATGAAGCGTTTAGAGTTAAAAGGTATTGACTTTAGTAAGTTGACTTTACATACTGGTTTAGGAACATTCCGTCCGGTAGAGGTTGAAGACTTAACGAAACACAAAATGGATTCTGAAGAAATGATGATTCCAGATGATTGTGTTACTAGAGTAAATGAAGCAATTAGTAGCAAGAAGCGTGTATGTGCTGTAGGCACTACTGTAATGCGTGCAATTGAAACTTCTGTTTCTACTGATGGATACCTAAAACCATTTCAAGGTTGGACAAACAAGTTTATGTTCCCTCCCCATGAGTTTAGTATTGCGAATAGCATGATTACAAACTTCCACTCGTCAGAATCAACATTGTTGATGATGGTTTCTGCATTTGGTGGATACGATTTGGTGAAAGAAGCATACGAAACAGCTATTAAAGAGAAATACCGCTTCGAAGCATACGGAGATGCGATGTTGATTATTGACTAATAGCTATTTCAGTCATTATATAAAGGCAGCTGAATAAGCTGCCTTTTTTGTTTTACGTAAGCTAGATTTGTATCATGGAAACAGCTGCAGCAAAAAAAGATATCCGCAAACTTTCCCTCGATCAGTTGAAAGAGGCCTTTGTAGCTCAAGGTGAAAAAGCCTTTAGAGCCAAGCAGGTATATGAATGGTTGTGGAAGAAAAGTGCTGTGTCGTTTCAAGACATGACTAATCTATCGAAACCACTGCGCGAATGGTTGGATAATCACTTCGAGATTCGAGCACTTTCTGTTGCAGATGAACAAATTAGTTCTGATGGAACCATTAAAAGTGGTTTCAAAATGGCTGATGGAAACGTGGTAGAAGGAGTGTTGATTCCAACTCCCAAACGAATGACGGCTTGTATCTCATCACAAGTGGGATGTAGTTTGAGTTGTAAATTTTGCGCTACTGGTACACTAGCTCGTTTGCGTAATCTAGATACTGCTGAAATTTATGATCAAGTAGTAGCCATAACTAAGCAAGCTGAAAATAACTATCAGCAACCCTTAACTAATATTGTTTACATGGGGATGGGCGAGCCCTTGATGAATTACAAAGGTTTGTTGGAATCGGTAGAAAAAATTACATCCCCAGAAGGCTTAGGGATGTCCCCAAAACGGATTACTGTTTCAACAGCGGGAATAGCGCGTTACATCAAAAAACTAGCTGACGATGATGTGCGTTTCAATTTGGCGTTATCGCTACATGCTGCCAATGATGAAAAGCGCAGCGAGATTATGCCAATTAACGATTCTAATTCCTTAGATGCGTTAGCCGAAGCCTTGAAGTACTTCTTAACGAAAACCAAGAACAGCATTACATACGAATACATCATTTTCAAGGATTTTAACGATAGTTTGCTTGATGCGAAAGAGTTGGTGAAGTTTTGTAGACGTGTTCCAGCAAAAGTGAACATCATAGAATACAACCCAATTGATGATGGCAAATTTGAAAAAGCTCCTGAAGAAAGAGTAGATGCTTTTGCTTCGCATGTAGAGAAAGCGGGAATACAAGTAAACATCAGGCGTTCACGCGGAAAAGACATTGATGCAGCATGTGGCCAGCTGGCTAATAAAAATGATGCAGTAAAGAAGTAGTACAATACAACTCATTAGACTTACCGTTGTTACACTCCTAGCACTATATTTGCGCACAATTCATGTCGGTAGTCAATCAAATAAAGGCACCAGTGGCCCACGAAATGGATCTGTTTGAAAAAAAGTTCAGACTGTCCATGAAAAGTGATGTAGCACTGCTCGACAAAATCACGCACTATATCGTTAAACGTAAAGGCAAGCAAATGCGACCAATGTTCGTATTTCTGTCGGCTAAATTGTTTGGCGACATCACAGAATCAACGCATAATGCAGCTGCATTAATTGAGTTGTTGCATACAGCTACTTTGGTTCATGATGATGTAGTAGATGATGCTTATCAGCGCAGAGGCTTTTTCTCATTAAATGCTTTGTGGAAGAATAAAATAGCCGTGTTAGTAGGCGACTATTTGTTGTCACGAGGATTGTTACTGAGCGTTGAAAAGAAAGAATTTCGCTTATTGGAAATCGTTAGTCAAGCGGTACGTGAGATGAGCGAAGGAGAGTTGTTGCAAATTGAAAAAACGCGCAAACTCAATATAGACGAAGGCATTTACTTCGATATCATTCGACAAAAAACAGCTACACTTATTGCTGCATGTTGTGCAGCGGGTGTGTCAAGTGCAAAACAATCAGAAGAATGGATTGAAAAAGCACGTTTGTTTGGTGAGAAAGTAGGAATTGCTTTTCAAATAAAAGACGATTTATTTGACTACGGTGGGGGTGGAGACATTGGAAAACCTACTGGAATAGATATCAAGGAGAAAAAAACTACACTTCCGCTAATTTATGCGCTGAATAAAGCAGAGAAGAAACTCCGTAAGCATATTATTTACTTGGTGAAGAATAAGAACGAAGACACAAAATCTGTTCAAGAGGTGGTAAACTTCGTAAAAGAAAGTGGAGGAATTGAGTACGCTACACAGCGCATGCATCAATATGTTGATGATGCGAAAGCAATTTTAAGCACCTTCCCACAAAACGAAGCTAGTGCGGCTTTGGAACAATTAGTAGATTATACCGTTAATCGTAAAAAATAAACCATGATAATAGCAGCATTAACTTTATTGGGATTAGGAATGATTGTGTTGATAGGAAAGCTCATTGCTGATATCAGTATCGCATCAGTTCGCGTAAAACACGAATCGAAGAGATAACTTCGAAATTACAAGACATAAAAAAATCCCGTTCTAAAAAGAGCGGGATTTTTTTGTGATTTACGTTGACTGAATTGGACTAGGTCATAACTTAATACACGGAAATAAATGGATTAGAGAAAACATGTATTATGGAAACTAGCACCGAACTTCTCGAACAACTAAAGAAGAGTCAAAGTAGACGATTAGTAAAAGATGGGATAATTGACGATGAAACGTTTGTGAAATCTCCATTTCGAATTTTGGTTGTATTAAAGGAAGTGAATCTCGGAGATAACACAGAAGAGATTCGACCAATAAATAAAATTTTTCAAAAGTGGATTACACGCAGAAAGGTTGACAATAATTGGGGGAAAACATATAATCGATTGATATTAGGAGTAAACTCAATAGTGACTGGAGAATACAACCCTTCTGTTCAAGAGAGCTTGATAAGTTTTCGGCACTGTGCAGTTGTGAATGTAAACAAGTTTGGAGGTGGGGCTCAATCGAAAATAAAAACTTTAAAAGCTCACTATGGAGTACAAAAAGACATACTACGAGCTCAATTAGACGAAATCAATCCGAACATTGTAATTTGCGGAGGGACTTATGATATTATACATCCTTTGCTAAAGGAAAAGTATAATATAGCTAACCTAAAGAAAGTTTACTTTGATAAAACAATACCAAAAAAGTCTTTTTGGATGGGAGATCAGCTAATAATTAAATACTTTCATCCAGGATACGCCATTAGAAATGATTTTTATGCACTGGGTCTATTAAGTGCATATCGCAGTTGGCAATCCGAGGTTGGTAAATAGTTTCACAAATACGATAGAACAAAAAAAGCTGTAATGATTATTCATTACAGCTTTTTTTAATGTTTTCTGTCGTTTATACAAACGCATTCAAACCAGTTACATCTAAACCAGTAATCAACAAATGAATGTCGTGTGTTCCTTCGTAAGTCACTACAGATTCTAAGTTAGCCATGTGACGCATAATTGGATATTCGTTTGTAATACCCATTCCACCATGAATTTGGCGTGCTTCACGAGCTACTTTCAATGCCATATCAACATTGTTACGCTTAGCCATAGAGATTTGAGCTGATGTTGCTCTTCCTTCTTCTCTTAACTGACCTACACGCAATGTCAATGCCTGTGCTTTAGAGATTTCTGTAATCATCTCAGCTAATTTCTTCTGAGTTAATTGGAAACCACCAATTGGCTTACCAAACTGAATACGCTCTTTACTATAGCGTAATGCAGAATCGTAGCAATCTAAAGCAGCACCAATAGCTCCCCAAGCAATACCGTAGCGAGCGCTATCCAAACAAGATAATGGAGCACCCAATCCGTTTCTTCCTGGTAATAAGTTTTCCTTAGGAACTTTTACGTTATCAAAAATCAACTCACCAGTAATAGAAGCTCTCAAAGAGTGCTTACCGTGCATTTCAGGAGCTGTAAATCCTTCCATGCCTTTTTCTACTAATAAACCGTGAACTCTACCTTCTTCGTTCTTCGCCCAAACAACAGCAACACCTGCAATTGGAGAATTAGAGATCCACATTTTAGCACCGTTCAATAGGTAGTGATCTCCCATGTCTTTAAAGTTGGTGATCATTCCGCCTGGGTTAGAACCATGATCTGGCTCAGTCAACCCAAAACATCCAATCATTTCACCAGATGCTAACTTTGGTAAGAACTTTTGCTTTTGCTCTTCAGATCCGTATTTCCAAATTGGATACATTACCAAAGAAGACTGTACAGAAGACGTTGAACGAATACCAGAATCAACTCTTTCTAACTCTTGCATCAGCAATCCGTATGTGATTTGGTCTAAACCAGCACCACCATACTCTTGAGGGATGTAAGGACCGAAACATCCGTGATCAGCCAATCCTTGAACGATTTGCGTTGGGAATTCAGCGCGCTCGTAGTAATCTTCAATAATTGGAGATACATCTTTCTTTAACCATGCACGTAAAGAATCGCGCATCAATTTTTGTTCTTCTGTTAAGAACTCATCTAACAACAAATAATCGTGGGCTTCGTATCTATCTGCCATGATTTCATCTCTTTTTTCGGGCTTCAAAGCTATACAATTAGACGGCTTTTTCGCCCTTTGCTATGTGGAGTTTAACAGGCACGGTATACATTTGTTTTTCTGTGATTTTAGACAGTCTCCATAACGATAGCATTTCTCAAAACATTCCGTTTTATTTACTCCAGGCCAATGAGCCTTGGAAGGTAGAAGAATTGGGGGCTTACCCGTTTGAGTTAGTAGAGAACAATGACGTGTTCCCAAACTTGGTGTTTCAGCAAAAAGCAACACCCACTGGAGGATTTGTTTTCTGGTTACTGCTGTTTGTACTAGTAATCTGGGCTTGGCTAAAAAGAGATCAACCTAGGAGAATGGGGCAGTTGGTAGACAGTTTTTTCTCTAATCGTTTTGTGGAGCAATGGATTCGCGAAGAAGGTTTACTTGGAAGCCATGTGAATATTTGGTTGTTACTCACAAGCTTTGTCATTCTTGCTCTTGGAGTACAAGAAGTACCTTGGATAACTAGTTTGCTAGGAGTAAGTGCAGAGCCTCAGTTTGTGCAATTCTTGTGGTTGTTCTTTGGGATGATCGTTTTGTTCTTTGTTCGATTGTTGACCGTACAATTGGGGAATTTCTTGCTGACATCTTATTCATTTGCTCCAGTTTATGTGTTTAATGAACTTATTTTTGTGCAAGCCGCTGCATTGCTCTTTTTCCCATTAGTGCTTATGCAAGCGTATGCCACCTTTTGGAGTGATGCTATTTACATTGTTTTAGTGATTGCAATAGCTGTTACGCTGTTCATTAGTAGAGTAGTAAAGCTGGGTTATTTGGGAGTAACTCAAACAAGCTTTTCACCCTTCTACATTATTTTGTACCTTTGCAGCCTTGAAATTTTACCTCTCGTTGCGGTATACGCTTGGCTCGTCAAGTAGTTGATCCATCGCATCGAACGGTATAGAAAAATAGCAGGATTTTGAAGGTAAAAAGCATCTTGGTATCGCAGCCAAAACCAGAAAGTGATCGTTCACCATACTTCGACCTAGCGAAGAAGTACAAACTGAAGATTGATTTCCGCCCATTTATCCACGTTGAGGGCATTTCAGTTCAAGAATTCAGAAAGCAGCGTATATCCATTTTAGAGCACAGTGCAGTTATCTTCACGAGTCGTAATGCAGTAGATCACTTCTTCCGTATGGCAGAAGAAATGCGCGTTACAGTACCTGAAGGGATGAAGTACTTCTGTATTTCAGAATCTACGGCATACTATTTACAGAAATACATGGTTTACCGTAAGCGTAAGATTTTTCACGGTAAGCAACGTTTTGCAGATTTAATGGAAGTAATGAAAAAGCATAAGCAAGAGAAATTCTTGTTGCCATGTTCAGATATCTTGAAAAAAGAGATTCCTGAAATGATGGATAAAGCTGGATTCCATTACTCAAAGGCAGTATTGTATCATACTGTTTGTTCAGATTTGAGCGACCTAGAAGACGTATACTATGATGTATTGGTATTCTTTAGCCCAGCTGGAATTGAGTCATTGTTAAAGAACTTCCCAGATTTTAAGCAGAATAAAACACGTATTGCAGCCTTTGGGCCTACAACCATGAAAGCAGTTGAAGAAGCTGGATTGAGAGTAGACATTCAGGCACCAACTCAAAATGCTCCATCAATGACGATGGCTATTGAGAATTACGTGAAGGAAGTAAACAAGAAGTAAGAAACAACATCATACTTTTGAAAGGGGAACACCAATTGTTGGATTCCCCTTTTTTTGTGCCATGAGTAAAGGGTTACCCAAATCAGAAATCATCCATAAACGAGACGAGATTCAATCGTTACTCAAAAAAGGTGAGTCGTTTGCACATCATCCAGTACGTGCTATTTATGAGATTCATCCATCTGAAAATCCAGGTGTAACTGTCATGTTTTCTGTACCTAAACGAAAGTTTAAACATGCAGTAGATAGAAACCGTATCAAGCGGTTACTACGAGAAGGATATCGCTTGAATAAGCAAAACCTGACAGAAAATGTTAAAAAGCACCAACTTACCGTTCGTGTAATGTTCCTCTTTACAGGACGTGAACTGCCTGAATTTACTAGGCTTCAGGATAAAATAATCCTAACTTTACAACGTTTAGAACAATGCTGCGAATCCTTCGTAGATCAAGAATCATAATTCATTTCAGCACAATGAAGTTTCGATTACAAAAAAAGCACCTCATAATTAGTGCATCGGTGGTGGCAATTGCTGGCCTTACATTGCGCTTTACTCCAACTTCTGAAGATTATTTCAACGTATCTAAGAACCTAGATATTTTCACCACTCTTTATAAAGAGATCAATGTGTTTTACGTAGATGAAACACAACCAGGAGAGTTGATGAAAACGGGAATCGATGCCATGTTGAAATCACTAGATCCATACACGGTATATTACCCAGAAAGCGATATTGAAGATTATCGATTCATGACAACTGGGCAATATGGTGGTATTGGTGCATTGATCCGTAAGAATGGAGAGTATGTAATGATTTCTGAGCCATACGAGAACATGCCAGCACAAAAGGCAGGTTTGATGGCAGGAGACAAAATCTTAAAGGTAGACGGCAAGGATGCTAAAGGCAAAAAATCATCTGAAATCAGTGATGTTTTACGTGGTCAACCAGGTACGGAGCTATTACTTACAATTGAGCGTCCGGGAACGGATGATCCTTTGGATGTCTCAATTACTCGTGAAAAAGTAAAAATCAATGATGTTCCTTACTACGCTGAGGTAGGTGATGGAGTTGGATACATCAAATTGACTGGTTTCACAGAAACAGCAAGTAGAGAAGTACGCGAAGCTTTGGTTGATTTGAAAGACAACAAGGGTATTACTTCATTGGTATTAGATTTACGAGGTAACGGTGGTGGATTGCTTCGTGAAGCAGTGAACATTGTAAACCTATTCGTTCCTAAAAATCAGGAAGTAGTATTTACAAAAGGAAAAGTAAAAGATTGGGACAAGAGCCATCGTACGATGAATGATCCAATTGATTTAGAAATTCCGATTGTAGTGTTGATTGATAGAGGTTCTGCATCTGCATCTGAAATTGTATCAGGAACGTTACAAGATTTAGATAGAGCGGTTGTGATAGGTGAAAATTCATTTGGTAAAGGTTTGGTTCAACAAACACGTGATCTGAGTTACAATACGAAACTGAAAGTTACTGTTGCGAAGTATTATACACCAAGTGGTCGTTGTATTCAACGCTTAGATTACTCTCACAAAGATGAAGACGGTAAAGCAGAAGCGGTGCCAGATTCATTACGTACGGCATATAAAACAAAGAACGGAAGAACAGTATTAGATGGTGCTGGAATTGAACCAGACTATACAATTGAAGATGATGATATTGCTTTAATTACCGCTACTTTGGTGCGTAAGAACTTGTTGTTTGATTATGCTACCAAGTTTAAGTTAGAAAACGAGAGCATAACACCAGCAGCAGAGTTTCATTTGTCTGATGCAGATTACGAAGCATTCTCTACTTGGTTAAGTACTCAAGAGTTTGAATATACTACTCGTACAGAACAGATGCTTGATAAACTGAAAGAAGCTACCAAGAACGAACAGTATTTCGAGGAAATTGAAGATGAATTCATGGAGCTGAAAGAGGCAATGCATCATAACAAGGCACAAGATGTGAAAACATACCGTGATCAGATTTCTATGTTGCTTGAAAACGAAATAATTTCTCGTTACTACTATCAAACAGGACGAATTCAGTCTTCTTTAGCTGAAGATAAAGACCTAGCAAAAGCCAAAAATGTATTAGGTGATATGCCAACATACGAAGGAGTTTTAGCAGGAACAATTAGTACTTCAACGGAGAAAAACTAGATTCAATAAGTGATTCCCTTACCGTTATCTTGGTTTAGGTACACGTATCTCTTTTTCTGTATCACACTGGTGATCGGGTTGTTTTTTTCATTACCCGTTATCAGCATATCTGTAATTGCTCTATCAGTATTATGGATCATTGAACCTGGTATTGTTGATAGAGCAAAAGCGCTTCTAAAGAATAAAGTAAGCTTAGCCATTTTGGCCTTTTACTTATTGCATGTTATAGGCATACTCTGGAGTACAGATTTTGACTATGCCATGAAAGATCTACGCATTAAGCTACCATTGTTAGCTATGCCAATTGCATTAGGAACTGGGTGTAAACTCAGACAAAATGAAGTAAAGTGGGTGTGGTGGTTTTTCTTGGCAGCAGCAGTTACGGCAGCAGCCATTTCTGTGGTGTATGGTATTGCAAATGAGTTGACAGATAAAAGAGATTGGTCTCCTTTTATTTCACACATTCGTTTGAGTTTACTGACCATATTAGCCTTTTTTGTGGCTCTTATTCATGCAAAGTCGTTTAGAACGCACTCTATTCAGTGGCTAGCCCTTATTGTAACCGCATTGATCTTGTTAGGATTCTTATTTGTTTTGAATGCATTCTCTGGAATTGTAGCATTAGTTCCTGCAGCATTGTACTGGACCTATTTGCAATTTCGATCAACGAGTGCGAGTAAAACAATGAAGCTCTTGTCTTTGGGTGTTGTTTCAGTACTAATAGTGCTGATTAGTTATGCTGTATACATAGCCAAAGACTTCTACACTGTAAAAGATGTAGAATGGCAACAAGCCGATCAATTTTCAGAACAAGGCGAGCGGTATCATTTTGAATGGGGTAATCCCATTAAGGAAAATGGCTATTTCGTGAAGTATTATCTTACTCAGGATGAGCTTGCAAGGAATTGGGCAAAACGGAGCTCTCAACAATTATTCACTCAAGATAGGGAAGCACTTCCATTGTTAGAAACTGTGCATCGCTATATGTCTTCAAAGGGATTGAGAAAGGATTCTGTTGGTGTAAGTAAGTTATCAGATTCAGATGTGGCTGCCATTGAATCCGGGGTTACTAATTATCTGTTTTTGGAGAAAGGACCATTCTTCAAACGGGTATATGCTACAATTTGGGAGGTTGATCACTATTCAATGGGACATGGTGCTGATGGAGGGTCTCTAACACAACGGTTTGTGTATTGGAAAACAGCATGGCAAATCATCAAAGACAATCCCATAATAGGCGTGGGAACGGGTGATGTTCAGCTAGCATTTGATGAGAAATATGATGAGCTAGGAAATCTAGAACAATCGTTTCGATTAAGGGCGCACAATCAGTACCTCACAATCTGGTTAACTTTTGGATTTGGAGGCTTACTATTGTTCCTTGTTGGATTCGTTGGCCCGTTCTGGTTCAACGAAAAAAGTAGAACTACAGCTTATATTCTTTTCTGGTTAATATCAGGTATTAGTATGCTGAACGAGGACACGCTAGAAACACAGGTAGGAGTTACTTTTTTTGCCTTTTTCTTCTTCTTCCTACTTCATCAAGGAATTGGGGTTAATCAAGAAAGTAAAGCTTCGTAGCTAGCCTTAGTTTGCTCTGCAACAGACTCTTTTGTAAATCGCTGTAATAATTGTGATGCTCCTCCAATTAAGTGTTTTTGTAAGGACTCATCTTTCGCTAGTTGATGAACGAGTTCAGCTAATGAATCGTAGTCTTTAATCGGAGCTAGTAAACCAGTTTCTTTGTGGTGTACAATTTCCGGAATTCCCCCAGCTGCAGTAGCAACCACTGGTACTTCACAGGCAAATGCATCCAAAATAGAAGTGCCCAAACCTTCAGTTTCAGATGTGATCAGAAATACATCTAGTTCAGGCAATATTTCTGGAACATCAGATCTAAAACCAGTCATGGTGATGTAGTTTGAAATGCCTGATTTTTCTACCCATTGTTCTACATCAGATTTCAAAGGACCATCACCAATAATGACAAAATGCGTATCTAATCGATACTCTTCAATTAGCAATTTTGCAGCAGAAATAAACGTGCTATAGTCTTTATGCGGAGCTAATGCGGCAACATTTCCGATCAAGAATTTACTATTGATATTAAACTCTTTGCGGAGCTTAGAGTTACCACTGTACCTAGGGAATTTCTCTAAGTCAATACCCGAGTAGACAGTTTTTAATCGTTCAGGCCTTTCAACATCTTCGTGCATAATCGCTTTGATGGCATCTGATACACATAGAATGGCTTCTACTTGTTGGTGATTGTATTTATATCGAGACAATGGTGATTTTGAAATCGGAAAATCTACTCTTCGACTCACTACGATAGGTAGTTTACTTCCGAATATGGATGCCGCCATAACAGCGAAAGTATGCGCATGTGAATCGTGTACGTGTATCAAATCTGCTCCGATCTGCTTACTGTATGAATTCAACTTTGCAGCAAATACTGGATTTACAGCAAATACTTCAGGTGTACTTTTGTATGAGATATTGTTGTTGATACAGAATTTCTCTACTTCACTATTTACGCTACAAAACACATGAGAAGTGATTCCTAGTTTTTTCAATTCCAAAATTAGATAAGCCATCTGCTGCTCTCCTCCTCGCCATGATTTTGGCGTTGAAACGTGTAAAATAGTCATGATGTACGTTGAATGTTGAGGAGTTTGGAATATTTTAAATACGTTGCGTAGGCTGAGTACCAAGCTATTCTAAAACCAGGTGTCCCATCTAAAAAACCAAGTTTTACTAAGTATCCACCAACGAACTTGGCAAAAGGGTTCAATATTAAATTTAGTACCGTAGCACGTTTCCCTTTTTCAAAAGCCGCTTGAGATGATATATCGGTGAATTTGTGAATTTGATTCAAGTGTTGTTCGAAGGTGTAAAAGCTGTAATGCAACAAGTCACCATTCAAATGCTGAGTTGTACTACCAGATTCCAATTCATACTTATCATGTGGATTCAACCCTCCCCATTTACCTTTCCGAGAATCCCACAAGCGTAATTTGATATCTGGATACCAATTTCCATGTTTAATCCAACTACCACAGTAGTTGGTCAATCTACTTAATGAGTATCCATCTGCAATCCAATTTTGCTTTACAGCCAGAATGCTTTTGGTAAGCTCTTCACTAAGTTCTTCATCTGCATCTAAGGAAAGTATGTGCGGATACTTTGCTTGAGTGATAGCATAGTTTTTTTGCTGGATATGACCTTCGAATGGGTGTTCAATTACACGTGCTCCAAGGTTCTTAGCTATTTCCTGTGTGCCATCAGTAGAGAAGGAATCAACCACTACCAAATCATCTGCAATTGCTTGAACAGATTGAATACAACGAGCAATGTTCTTTGATTCGTTAAAGGTGATAATTACCACTGATATTGGCGTACTCATTCTTGGAAATAAACGCGTTTAACTCGATTAGATACAGAAGTCAAAACTTCGTAAGGAATCGTATTTAATTCTTCTGCAAGATTAACTAACGATCGGTTTTTGCCAAATACCTCAACCGTATCTCCAATGGAAACATCTAAGCCTGTTATATCTACCATACACATATCCATGCAAACGTTCCCAACAATAGGGGCTTCTGCTTGCTGAATAAGCACATGGCTTTTTCTATTACCCAAAGCACGAGAAAGACCATCGGCATAACCAATAGCTAAAGTGGCTATTTTCATGCGTTTCGAAGCTATTTCACTGCGACCATACCCCACACTTTCGCCAGGAGGAACTTCTTTGATTTGTATAACTTCTGTTTGATAAGAGACCACTGGGATTAGCTGACTAGCATCTTGGTTAGTCCTTGGAATACCAAACATACCAATACCTAAACGGACCATTTCAAATTGGGCCTCGGGATGGCGAGAGATTCCCGCTGAATTCAGAATATGTCGATCTGGTTTCTTACCTATTATGGATGTGAAGAAACTGTACATTTCATTGAAACGCTGAATTTGTCGTTTGGTAAAAGCATCATGGTCTACTTCATCGCTTGCTGCTAAATGAGACATAACTGAGGCCACATGCAACTCCGGTGCAGACTTTAACTCATAGGCTAAAGCTTCTATATCACTTTCATCAAACCCTAAACGCTTCATGCCTGTATCAAACATGATGTGCACTGGATATGATTGAACCTCAGTACTTGCTACTTTTAACTGTCTTCTAAATGCTTCTAAGTGCTGGAAACTGAATATTTCAGGCTCTAATCGATAATGAATCATTTGATCAAAACCTTTCGATTCTGGACTCATGACCATAATAGGAAGGTCAATTCCTGCTTCTCTTAGCTCAACTCCTTCATCAGCATAAGCAACAGCCAAATAGTCTACTCGGTGGAATGCTAGTTGTCTAGCAATAGGAATGCTTCCTCCACCGTAGGCAGATGCTTTTACCATTGCCATTAATTTGGTGTTGGGTTGAATAAGTGATCTGAAATAGTTCAGGTTATTCGCTAAAGCATTGAAATCTATTTCTAACCTAGTTACGTGGACTTGTTCTTCTAATCGTTCAACTACTTTTTCTAATTGGAAAGACCTTGCGCCTTTCACCAAAATAGCGTGTTTACGAACTGGAATTGAACTAAGACCTAAGAGGCAGTCCTTGGTAGATTCAAAAAAGTATGTTTTGGCAGAATGGATATGATCTCGTAACTCAAATAGCACAGGGCCTATGCCAATAAACTGATCTATTTGAAATTGCTCAATGAGCTGATTTAATCGTTGAACAAGTGTACTTGAATCAACACCTGTTTGCATTACATCTGATAAAATCAACGTACGTTCATCATACTGTGTATGTTGATCTAAAGATTCAAGTGCTATTTCAAGAGAACCTAAATCTGCGTTGTATACATCATTGATTATCACAGACTGGTGAATTCCCTTTTTTACTTCCAACCGCATGGCAATTGGTGTTAACTGGGCAATTCGATCTTGCAAGAATGATGTTTCTAACCCCAGTTCTAACCCAATCAGAATACAATGGCATGCATTTTCAATAGAAGCCTTGTCTCGGTATGGAAGTGTAAAATCTATGTTTTCGTTTTTGTAACAAGCCTGAATGATTGTACCGTAATCAGACTCTACCGAAGTTATCTGAAGTGTGTTGCTTTCTCCCTTTCCCCATGAAATGTGTTTCTTTTCTGGATAAGCTTTAATTAATGTTGATCGAATTAGTTCATGATCTCCACAATAGAACAATGTTTCACAAGATTCGAACAGTGCTGCTTTTTCATCTACTTTATTGGGAAGATTGGCAAAGTTCTCCCCATGCGCATCGCCAATATTTGTGAATAAACCCAAGGTAGGTTCTATCACTTTTTGCAAATGCTTCATTTCACCTGGTTTCGAAATACCAGCTTCAAATATTGCTAACTCATTTTTAGCGCTCATTTGCCAAACAGAGAGAGGAACACCAACTTGTGAGTTGAAACTTCTTGGGCTTTTTACGATATTTTTTTTGCCAATAAACAATTGGGCCAACCACTCTTTGGTAATAGTTTTTCCATTACTTCCAGTAACAGCCAGAACGGGATAATTGAATTGACTTCGATGCAATGAGGCTATTTGTTGCAAGGCTTTTACTACGTTATCAACCAATAGGTAATTTGCATCATCGTACTGAAGCCAAGATTCATCACTAACAACAAAATTGCGAACGCCTTTAGATAATAATGCCTTTATGTATTGGTGACCATTATGTCGGTCACCATCAATGGCAAAAAACAATACCCCATTTGTTTGAAAAAGCTTTCTACTATCAATGGATAAGTAACTGACTTTTTCATTTGGAAAAGCGATGGATGAACGCACTGAAATGTGCGATGCAATTGTCTCTATGCCATAAACCTGAGTCATTTAAGAGCTTAGTTGTTGGGCTTGATGAAAACAGCTTCTACAAAGCGGTTCGTATTCGTCTTTCTCTCCCAAAACTACCAACCCTGTGTCATCAGTTTTACGATGAGAATGATTGGCTAGATTTCCACATTTTACGCATACAGCATGCACTTTGGTAACATATTCTGCTGTTGCCATTAGATGAGGAATTGGACCGAAAGGTTTTCCTAAAAAGTCCATATCTAACCCAGCTATAATAACACGAGCACCACGGTTGGCAAGTTTATTACATACGGCAACCAATTCCATGTCGAAGAATTGAGCTTCATCAATTCCAACAACATCTACTTGATCTGCTAACAATGGTATGTTACTAGCAGCGGGAACTGGAGTTGAATGAATTCTATTAGCATCATGCGATACAACCTCTTCATCGTCATATCGAGTATCTACTTGCGGTTTAAAAATCTCAACTCGCTGCTTGGCAAATTGTGCACGTTTTAATCTGCGAATAAGTTCTTCTGTTTTACCAGAAAACATGCTGCCACATATAATTTCGATCCATCCTTTTCGTTGGGAGTGATTAACCGTATCTTCTAAGAACATATTGAATTGAGAGATTGTCGCCTAAGGCAAGCAAATCTAATTAAATTTGCTCGGGTTCACAGAGTCACAAAACACACGGATATCAATGAGTACAGAAGAATTAGCAAGACTTTTAGACGCAAAAATTCAAGCATTTCAAGATCGTTTTCATGAAGTGAAGAATCAAGAATTGAGCGAACACTCTTTAAGTCAGTTAGAAGCAGATTGGAAAGAAGTGAACGATGCTATTGTGGTACTAAAGTTCATGATGACAATTCCAGAAGATTCTGAAGTAATTGTTGAACGTGAAACAGAAGAGAAAAATCTTGCTGAACAGGAAAAAGAAGAACCAACTATTCCGGTAATGCGTATCGTAGAGGAATTTGAAGAATCGATTGCTGAAGATGCAGAAGAAATTGCTGTTGAGGAACCACTTCCTGTTCAAGACGAAATAGAAACTGAGCCGGAAACACCTGAAATAATTCAAAGTCAAGAACCAGAAGTAGTACATGAGATAGAAGAACCTTTTGAAAAACCTGCTGAGGAAACGGTAAGTGAACCTGAAGTTGCAATAGAAGAGATTGTTCAGGAGGCTGAGAAAGTTACTTCAAAGATTGAGGGTGAGGTTGAAGAAATTGCAAGAGAGGTTGAGGAGCAAATAGTACAAGTTGAAGAGCTTGTAGTAGATGAAAAAGTTACGGCAACTACAGCGGAACCTGTGGTTGATAGGAATGAGCAATTAAAGCAAGAAGATAATTCACTAGCAAACAGATTGAAAAAATCTCCGATTACCGATTTAAAAGCATCAATAGGATTAAATCAACGATTCTTATTTTCAAATGAGTTATTCAATGGAAACATGGAAGCTTTCAATCGTGCGATCAACGAAATCAATCACATGGAAAGTTTTGAAGATGCGAAACGATACCTTGAAATTCAGGTAGCACCTCAATATCATTGGAACTTAGAAGGAGAAACTGTGTTAGAGTTTCAAGAGTTAGTAGAACGAAGATTTATGTAACTTACTGAGGCATTCTAGCGTACAATCAATTAAAAAATCAATCATCCAATTATGGAACTCCACAAAGCATTTGAGTCTAACGACAAGAAAAAAGTAAGAAGTCACTTTAAGAATCTACTTTCTGTTGCTATGGCAGATGGTATTCTAGACAAAATTGAATTAGATAACTTATTCAAGATCTCAAAGAAGTATTACATCACGAGAGAAGAATTGGAATCTATTATTGATAACAGTAGTAGCATTGCGTTCAATCCGCCAGCCAACATCGAAGACCGATGTACTCAACTTTTTAACCTAGTTGAAATGATGATGGTAGATGGGGAGATCGATTCAAACGAATTCCGCATGTGCATGAGCTTTGGTGTTGGATTGGGATTTGAACCTGTAAACATTGAAGAAACAGTCAATAAGGTAATTGCCCTAATTGAAGAAGGAAAAGAAAGATTGGCCATTATCGAAGAGATGATGACTTGGAAAAACTAAGTGAATGGGTAAGCTGTTTGTTGTTCCTACGCCAATAGGCAATCTGCAAGACATGACTTTTAGAGCAGTAGACGTACTCAAGTCTGTCGATTTAATTTTAGCAGAAGATACTCGTCAAACGGCTAAATTGCTCAAGCACTTTGAGATTAATACTTCAGCTAGGAGTTATCATTTACACAATGAACATAGAGCCACAGAAGCAATTGTAGATCAGTTGAAGAGTGGCTCTACTTATGCTTTGGTAAGTGATGCTGGCACTCCTGCTATTTCAGATCCTGGTTATTTATTGTCTAGGGCTTGTGTACAAGCAGGAATAGAAGTGGAATGCTTACCTGGAGCAACTGCGTTTGTACCTGCATTGGTACAATCCGGTATTCCTTGCGATCAATTTCAATACTTAGGATTCATACCTCATAAAAAGGGAAGACAAACCTTGTTTCAATCACTTGCTCAAGAAGAACGAACTACGGTTTGCTACGAATCGCCCCATCGGATTGTAAAAACTTTAAACCAATTGGTTGAATTTTGCGGAGCGGATAGGGTACTATCCATCTCGAGAGAGATTAGTAAGTTACATGCAGAATCATTAACCAATACAGCAGAAAATTTGCTGAAACACTTTGAAAATAATCCACCAAAAGGAGAGTTTGTTCTTATCATAGCTGGCGCTAAAACAGTGCTTGATATCAATGAGTTGTCAGCTACATAAGCACTCTGGCACAATGCTTGAATACATAGGCTCAAACTCAGAGCTTATGAAACGGATAGGATTTTTCTTCAGTTTTTTATTCGTGCTCACCAGCATGAATGCACAAAACGACTTTATCGATAGTGTTGAAAATCGCTTAAGCGAATTACACAGAGTGGATTATGAAGTATTCAAAAAAGGCGAGAAGCTAGAGTACACCGTACACTACGGATTTATTGATGCTGGAATAGCTACAATTGAGGTAAAGAACGAAAACCATCAGTTTGAAGGAAGAGATGTACTTCATGTAGTTGGAAAAGGAAAAAGCAAGGGGGCATTTGATTGGTTCTTTAAAGTACGCGATACGTATGAGAGTTATATTGATGCAGAATTAGTGCATCCGTACCTTTTTAAAAGAGATGTTAGCGAAGGCGGATACGAGTTCCAGCAACAGTATGTATTTAAACACGATTCTAATCAAATGCACACTCATAAGAACACCATTATGGATATCCCCTATGGCGTTCAGGATATGTTGAGCGCATATTACTTTGCAAGAACACTAGATATTGAGGCATACAACATAGGAGATGTTATTGTACTGCAAGCAGTAGTTGATGAGGAATTAGAGCCTTTAAAAATTAGATACTTAGGTAAGGAAACTATTGAGGTTAGAAATGGGACATTTAAGTGTTTGAAATTTCAACCATTAGTGCAGCCAGGAAGAATTTTTAATGACCCAGAAGACTTAACGGTATACATTAGCGATGATGAAAATAAAGTTCCAATTCTTTGTAAAGCCAATGTGCTTGTTGGTAGTATTAAAATGGAACTGACAGATTATGAGAACTTAAATTTCCCGATAGCTAAGATTGCGGATTAAGCATTTCATGCACTCTTCTATAAAAACAAACAGCTACCATTTTTGAAAGTGGTAACTGTTTGTTTAGTACTAGTCTTTTAATTGAAAAGGTTACTCAATTAGCTCTGGTATAACTGCGCAATTTGATCTGAATATTTATCTAATACGTTTCTGCGCTTTAGTTTTAAGGTTTGTGTTAGCATACCGTTATCAACAGTAAATAACTCATCAATAAAGATGAACTTCTTTGGTATTTCGTAACCTCCATACTTTTCCTTCAAGCTGGCTTTAATTTCATTACTCATAAATTCCTGCACAACCGGAGATAAGATCAATTTATCAATCTCAGTTTTTACATTCAACTTGTTGGCTGTTTTTTGTAAAATAGCCTTGTCTGGAACTGCTAAGCATACATTATAAGGTTTCCCCTCGCCATACACCATTGCCATTTCTATGTATGGTAAAAGAGTAATGTCTTCTTCTATGGCAGAAGGAAAAACATACTTACCATTTTCTAGTTTGTATTGCTCTTTTAGTCTTCCAGTAATATATATATAGCCGTCTTCGTCTATTCTGCCACGGTCTCCAGTTTTAAGCCAGCCATCTTCCGTAAATGTCTGTTTCGTAATTTCTGGTTTGTTATGATAGCCAACCATAAGATTTGGACCCATAACTTGAATTTCGCCATCTTCACTATCATCTTCAATCATGCTGGTATCAATTCTGGCTTGAATGAATTCTAACGGTTTACCAACAGAGCTCGGTTTATTTTCTTCGGGACTATTCATTGATATAGCAGGAGAAGTTTCACTTAAGCCATAGCAATTGTATACTGGTATACCAATATCACTGTAGAAGTTGGCAATGTCCTCATTCATCATAGCACTACCTGTAATACTGCCAAACAAACGCCCCCCAAATCGTTCTTGTATTTTAGAGAATACTAGTTTTCTACCTAATGCCAGTTTAATCTTGGTTGAAAGGCCCACATTACCATTTTGTTCCCTTGTTAATCTGGCTGCTTCTACTGCCATGTTAAATAGCTTTTGTTTCACACCCCCTTCCTCTTGCATTCGCTCATGAATACCGGTATAAATTCGATTGAAAATACGCGGTACGGCAATCAAAAAAGTTGGCTTCACTTGCAAAAAATCTTCGGCTAAAGTATCTAGGCTATGCATAAAACCTATTTTTCCACCAGTCATAAACCAGTTGTATAATTCAGCCGTTTGTCCGTAGCTATGTGCCCACGGAAGGATGGATAAACTAACCGATTCTTCATTTAAAACACCTTTAAATTTGCGGTTACCAGCTCTAGCATTAGAAACAAAATTACCATGTGTTAATAGCACTCCTTTCGGATCACTGGTAGTACCAGAGGTGTATATTAAAGCTGCAATATCGTTTACGTTTGGTTTAATAGAATCTACAGGATTTTGACTACCTATTTTTTCTAGGTGCGACATGCTTTTCGATCCTGTATCGTCTATGATGTAAATGAATTCCAAAGATTCTATCTCATTTAGAAGAGACTGAACCTTGTCATAAATATCTTGAGATGAAACTAGTAAAAAACGAATATTGGCGTCTTTAATAATGTACTGCCAAGTATGAAATGTTTCATTTTCGTACATTGGTATAAATCGACCACCGCGGCCATATGTCGCAAAAGCGGCAATTGCCCATTCGGTACGATTGTTGGCTATTATGCCAATAGCATCGCCTTTTGAAATTCCTAAAGAAGCTAAGCCCCCTCTAAAATCATCAACACGTTTTCTTACATCGCCATAGGTTATCCAGTCGAACGTATTAGTAGATAAATTTCTGGTTCCAAATAGAGGCTTTGAGTGATACTGATCGGTTGCTTGTTCAAACAAATCAACCAAATTGTCGGGCTTTTCAATTACCATATTAATTGCTACTAGCTATGAGGTTTTCTTCAATTAAGATCTTCTGAAAACACCAAAAGAGTTAAAACCGCTTCTTAAAAGAGGTTCTTGATAGATCAACTTGCAAGGTAACAAGAAGATGGTTTAAGGCGGTGGAATAGCTCAGATCAGAGATTTCTTGAAAAGAATCTTAAAATAAGAGTTGTGACCAGACAATAAATAGGGTTATTCTATGCGATATTCTAAGATATCTCCAGGTTGGCATTCCAATGCTTTGCAAATTGCTTCAAGAGTTGTAAACCTAATTGCTTTGGCCTTACCAGTTTTTAGAATAGATAAGTTGGCAGGTGTAATTCCTAGAATTTCAACGAGCTCTTTTGATTGCATTTTTCGTTTTGCAAGCATAACATCTAGATTAACTACAATAGGCATAATCAAATCGTTAGTTCGTTTTCTTGTTTTAGAGCAATACCCTCTTTTAGTATATCGGCTAAGAATAATAGTAAATAGCCCAGAATAGTAAAAACAATTGTTTCGGTGGTAAATAAGCTTAAAATAGGTCTTGAGGTTGTAGCTGACAGAAGTAGAACAAAATCAACTAAGAATGTTCCAATGACATAAATCAAGAATGATCGTGCAGCTCTTTTGAAACCAGAATGGACTTCGGGAATAAAGATTTTCTGTTTAGATAAAAGTTTGATGGCTCTGTCCAGTTGAAAAAAACCGACCACTATAAATGAATAGAACAATATATATAGAAGAGCATAAACTAAATAGACACTAGGTGAAAATTGAGCTTCTGTTGGCAACAACATAATTTTAGAGAAGAAAGGCTCTTCTGGTAAACTCCAATTTTTGATAAGTTGGAAAATCCACTGTCCGTATTGAATGAGTTTAGTAGAAACCATTATCAGCCCTCCATAATAGAGAAAAGAAAAGGCATTGATTCCTTTTGATGAATGTTTTGACGTTGATTCGTTCGTCATAGTCACTTATGTTTTATACCCAAAAGAATAAAAAATTATTGAATAACAATAATTTATAATTGATTTGGGATGTTTTTGCCTCGTTTTTAATATGTTGTTCTGTAATTTCACATTGCAATGTTTAAAATGCTCTCTTGAAGTTGTAATCTTAGGCGAGGTGATTCATTTACTTTGAATAACTACTTTCGCCCGATTAACCTGAATACAGAGTTATGGCTTTATCAGAGGAGATTATTGAGCGTGTTGAAAAGCTTCAAGAAAAGTATGACGTTACAGGACAAGATTTGTCTGCATACTTAGATGGATTGCTTTACGCAGACTACATCAGCTACTGGAACTACATTCATTTAGATACACTGTTGAGTCTTCAAAATCCACGAACAAGCTTTCCGGATGAAGAGATTTTCATCATGTACCATCAGATAACTGAGTTGTATTTCAAGTTATCCTTACATGAAATCAAACAGATTGGTGAGCATGAATCGTTGAATAGCGAATTCTTTTTGAGAAGAATTATGCGTATCAACCGTTATTTCGAGGCTTTAACCAAGTCGTTTGAAGTAATGTATAAAGGAATGGATAGGGATCAGTTCTTGAAGTTTAGAATGAGCTTAATTCCAGCCAGTGGGTTTCAAAGTGCGCAGTACCGTAAAATAGAAATTTGTGCTACTCCGTTTATAAATTTAGTACATGCTGATCAGCGCGAACAATTTGTAAATGATCAAGAGAACTTACCTGAAATGTTCAACTACTTGTACTGGAAACGTGGTGCAACAGAAGAAGAAACAGGAAAGAAAACACTTACACTTCGTCAGTTTGAAGCTAAGTACACAGATGAGTTATTGAAGCTTGCTGGAAATTACAAAGACACCAACATCTGGATGAGGTATAAGTCTTTGACAGAAGAAGAGCAAGCTGATTCTAAAGTTATAAAGGCTTTGCGCCAATTAGATTCATACGTAAATGTGGAGTGGCCATTGATGCACTTAAAATCGGCTATTACTTATTTAAAGAGAAGGCCTGTAGACGCCAAGGCAACAGGTGGTACTAACTGGCAACAATACTTACCACCACAATTCCAAAGAAGAATTTTCTTTCCAGAGCTTTGGAGTCAAGAAGAGAAAGATAATTGGGGTAAGAATTTTGTGGAATCTATATTGAATTCGAACGGAGAAGACAATGAGTAGTCATAAACTAGCGTATTTCTTGCTAGCTGGTGTGGCAGTTATTTTCACCGCATTGCTATTACTGTGCGATAAGGATGATACAGCAGCAAAACCCTTATTGGCCAATCAGGTTGAGGTGGAACCAATAGTAGTTCCAGATAGCATCTTTGGTTTTCCAAAAGATAGCTTTGATATTTTTCAAGGATCCATTGCTCGAAACGAGTTTTTAGCCGATATCCTCTTAGGACATGATGTAGATTATGTTACCATTGATCGTGTTGCTAGAGCAAGTAAAGATGTATATGATGTGCGCTATCTGCGTCATGGTAAAAAGTACACCATCTTAAAGTCTACCGATTCTTTAGCAACCGCACAGTATTTCATTTACCAGCCAAATGCAATTGAATATGTAGTGTATCCATTACAGGATACTTCACAGATTTATGTAGGGGAACTGCCGGTTCATGTTAGAACCAGGGAGGCCAGTGGAGTTATTACTTCTTCTTTATTTGAAACCTTACAAGAGCAAGAAGTTAACCCAGCGTTGGCAATGGAGTTGGCAAACGTGTATGCTTGGACAATAGATTTTTATCGCATTCAGCGTAACGATTATTTCAAGGTGATTTTTGAAGAACGGTACGTAAATGATGAGTTTGTAGGAATAGGTGAAGTACATGCATCTCTTTTTAATCACAGCGGAGGTGATTTCTATGCTTTCCAATTTGACAATGCTACTGGGAAAGATTATTTCGATGATGAAGGAAATAGTCTTCGTAAGGCGTTCTTGAAATCTCCTTTGAAATATGGAAGAATGACTTCAGGCTATACCATGAAGAGGTTTCACCCAGTTCAAAAAAGATGGAAAGCTCATTTGGGTACTGATTATGCAGCTCCAAGAGGTACACCTATTCTGGCAGTAGGAGATGGAGTGGTAACCGAAGCTAGGTTTTCAAAGTACAATGGGAATTATGTGAAAATTCGTCATAATAGTACTTATACAACTCAATACCTGCACATGAGTAAAATTGGTGCTGGTATGAAACCTGGAACATCGGTTCGACAAGGTGACGTAATTGGATATGTTGGTAGTACTGGATTAGCTACTGGTCCACATGTTTGCTTTAGGTTTTGGAAGAACGGTAAGCAGGTTAATCATAGAAATGAACCTATGCCACCATCTAAGCCAGTGGATCCATCACAAAAAGAGGAATTTATGAAACTGATGTTGCAGTCTAAAGAGCAACTAGATAATGTTCCAATAGATTTCATTCAACGGGAAGAAATGAAGGAAGCACGTGCGAGTTTATAGTTCGTGTTTTTTTCTGAACATTGTTTATAATGTAAACTTGTTTATATTTGCGAAGAGCGACTGCTCTTTTTTTATGAAAATCTAGTTTACAACATAAACCAAATTCAAAATGAATCAAGAAATGACGAACGAAGAAAGCTTGGCAATCATGCAACAAATGATTGCAACAAGCAGAAAACGAATTCAAGATGACGGAAGTATCTATTTACTTTGGGGAGTAGCGGTTACACTCGCTGCACTATTCCAATTCGTTATGCTAAAATCTGGGAACACAAATGGAATGCACGCAATAGGCTGGGCAGTATTAATGCCATTGGCAGGAATTGCTACTGGAGTAAAAGTTTCAAAAATGAAGAAGGTGGCCAAAATACATACTCATTTTGATGAGGTAATGAGTTTACTATGGCCAGCTGTAGGGGCATTGATGGTTATACTTATTGTTATGGGTATAACGCACGTAATAGAATGGAGTGCGGCCTATCCAATTATGATAGCATTATACGGGGCGGCAACCTTTGTAAGTGGAGGATTGTTAAAATTGCGAATCATGCAATTTGGAGCTGCAAGCTGTTGGGTGTTGGCATTAATTAGTACTCAGTTTGAATTTCAATACCAGTTATTATTTCTTGTTGCGGCCATTTGGGTTAGCTATATGATTCCTGGAATCATTTTATATCAAAAAGCGAAGAAGGCCAATGTTTAAATCGCTCGATCCCTTATTACATTCTCAATTACGGTTGGCAATTATGAGTTTGTTGGTAGGTGTAAAATCTGCCGAATTCAATTACTTATTAGAAGAAACAAGTGCCACAAGAGGTAATTTAAGTGTGCAATTAACTAAGCTCAAAGCAGCAGGTTACATAGAGGTAGAAAAAGGATATAAAGGAAATTACCCAGTCACTACTTGCATGGTTACTCAAAAAGGAAGTGAAGCTTTTGACGAGTATGTCACAAGCATTCAGAAGTATTTGAAAGCGGGTAAGAATTGATCTTACCTGCTCCAGTAAAGTATTTCATCCCTTTTCAATAAGGGAATCAACTTATCAGGATAATCCGTGATAATACCGTCTACACCCCAGTTCAGAAGGTTCTTCATATCTTTTACTTCGTTTACTGTCCATGGAATTACCTGTATGTTTTTTTCTTGTAGAGATTGAACAGTTTCTTTATTGAGTAAGGTGAAATCACAACTGTAAACCTCAGGTGTAAATCCAAGCTTCTCTAGATTGGCATCAATAGTTTCTTTGTTTTCCACTAGCAGCACCAACTTGATATCAGGATAATTGACATGTGCATGTTGAAGTGTTCTAACATCAAAAGATTGAATAGTAACACGTTCAGAACTATTGGTGCGTTCAATTACTTCAATCAGCTTATCAGTGAATTCGGCAGGAAGAGGATGATATATAGAGTCTCCTTCTGGAGTAGACTTTGTTTCAATGTTGTAAAAAGGTAAGGGCCTCTTTAATACATCCGCCAACGAGTCACTATAGTGGATGACATCCTCTAATCTCGGTTTGGTAACTAGAATTTTTTCTTGGTTCGGAAAACGAGGATGGTCTTGTAAGCCGCAATCGTACGCTTGCAATTCGGCAAAAGTCATTTGGTAAATATTAAATGTTCGTTCATTCTTTTCTGATATGCGAATACCATTCGTGTCAGAACAAATCTCATGAGACAAAAATGGTTCATGACTTAGAATAACTTCTCCATCAGCCGTAATTACAACATCTAATTCTAATGTAGAAACGCCAAGTTCTAACGCTTTTTTAAAGGCCGGAATAGTATTTTCTGGTTGTAAACCTCTACACCCACGATGACCTTGTACATCAATCATTCGCTTATCCATATGCTGTTCTGTTGACTGGCCACATCCAACTAGTAAGCTAGCTGATAGGGCAAATGTGAAAAGAGATTGTATTGTATTCATAGCTTTCATCCAAACGTATGGAATTGGCATGAACTGAATTGTTTAATCTTGTTTAAGCTTTTACTATTAAAAGAACAGCATGAAACAAACAGTTTGGATCACTGGAGCAAGCTCAGGAATTGGAGAAGCATTAGCTAGAACTTATGCCGAAAAAGGCGCTACGCTTATTCTATCAGCTCGAAATGAGGAGAAGTTGAACAAGCTTGCAAGTGAGTTGAAAACTGAGAGTTATGTGATACCTTTAGATTTATCGCAAACTGATACACTTGAACAGAAAGCAAAAGAAGCTATTCAGAAGACACAGAAAATAGATGTGCTTATTAACAATGGTGGAATTAGTCAGCGTGGGTTAGCGCTAGAGACTTCCCTAGAAACTGAACGGAGAATCATGGAAGTAGATTTCTTTGGAACAGCAGAACTTACTCGTTATGTGGCACAACACATGGTAAACATGGGGGGCGGTAAAATTGCTGTAACGAGTAGTTTAGTTGGAATTATTTCGTCTCCGTATAGAACAGCATATGCAGCAGCAAAGCATGCTTTACATGGCTACTTTGATGGTTTAAGAGCAGAATTACACGAGAGCAATATTCAAGTAACCATTCTTTGTCCGGGTTTTATTAAAACAGATGTTTCAGTAAATGCCTTAAACGAAAAAGGCGAAAAACTAAATGAGATGGATGACGCTCAAGCTAATGGTATGGAACCTATGGTTTTGGCAAAGAAAATTATTCGCTCAATCGAAAAGGGAAAAAAAGAAGCCTATTTTGGTGGGTACGAAGTGTTGTCTATTTATATAAAACGCTTTTTTCCGAGCTTGTTTGCTTCCATTCTACTTAAAGCAAAAGTGCGCTAGATGGCAAATGGAATTTACATTACCAAACATGGTAAAAGCGAAGAATCATTTGAACTTCGTCCGATAGATTTAGGTAAACCAGAGTCTGGTCAAGTAAAAATTACCGTATCAACTTTCGGTTTAAACTATGCCGATGTAATGGCAAGAACCGGATTATACAATGATGCGCCTCCCCCTCCATTTGTACCAGGGTACGAAGTAGTAGGTGTAATAAAAGAGATAGGAAATAATGTTACAGATCTTAAAGTAGGAGATCGCGTAGTGGCACTTACTCGTTTTGGTGCTTACGCAGAAGAGGCGATGGCAGATCAACGGGCTGTATGTAAATTACCCAATTCTGTTTCAGATGAAATAGGAACAGCACTTGCTACACAATACTGTACAGCTTACTACAACGCAATTTATGTAGCAAATATTCAAAAAGGCGAGAATGTATTGGTACATGCCGCTGCTGGTGGTGTAGGAATAGCCACTGTTCAATTAGCAAAGTGGAGAGAATGTACTGTGTTCGGAACAGCCAGTAGACCAGAAAAACTGGACTTTTTAAAAGAAATTGGCTGCGATTATCCAATTAACTATCGAGAGAACGATTATGTATCAGTTATCTCACAAAGAGTAGGGGAGAAACCTATTGACGTTATATTCAATCCGATTGGAGGAAAGTCATTTAAAAAAGATCAAAAATTACTGGCCTTGGGAGGCAGACATGTGTTGTATGGAGTATCAACTTGGTCTGGTTCGAAAGGTGGGTTGTTAGATAAACTTAAACTTGCATGGGATTTTGGATTGATGCATCCTTTGGGATTATTAATTAAATCTCAAGGAGTAATTGGTGTAAATATGTTGCGCATTGCCGATAACAAACCTCACATCATTGGAGAGTGTTTGCAAGCTTGCATTGATTTATACGAGCAAGAAGTGCTCAAACCTCATATCGGAGGTGTATTCTCAACCAGTCAAATTCACGAAGCTCATAACTTGTTAGAAGGTCGCAGTTCTATGGGGAAAATAGTAGTGAAGTGGTAGGAACTTTGCTTACACACAAACGTTGAATAGATAGTGAATGCTACAATAAATATGGTTGACTTTTCTAGTTGGTTAAATACCAACGGAAAACCTGCAATTATAGCTGGTCCTTGCAGTGCTGAAACAGAAGAACAAGTATTGGCAACTGCTAATGCTTTAAAAGCAAGCAATCGTATTCACGCTTACAGGGCAGGTGTGTGGAAACCTCGTACCAGACCAAATTCATTTGAAGGAGTGGGAGAAAAGGCTTTTCCATGGTTACAGCGTGTTCAAAACGAATTGAATATTCCAGTTGCAGTTGAAGTAGCAAACGCAAAGCATGTAGAATTAGCTCTTGAATACGGAATGAAAATTCTATGGATAGGGGCTAGAACCACGGTAAACCCATTTTCAGTTCAAGAAATTGCAGATGTACTAAAAGGCGTTGATATTCCTGTGATGGTAAAGAATCCGATCAACCCAGATTTAGCGTTATGGATAGGAGCTTTGGAACGAATCAACCAAGCAGGGATCAAGCAAATTGCCGCTATTCATAGAGGCTTTTCTTCAATGAATAAGCAGTTTAGAAATGCGCCAAACTGGGAGATTCCGATTGAGTTAAAAACCACCTTGCCATCGTTGCCTCTTTTTTGTGATCCTAGTCATATAGCTGGAGCTAGAGATAAATTGAGTTATGTTGCTCAAAAAGCGTTTGACTTAGATTTTGATGGATTAATGATAGAATCTCACTACACTCCTGATAGTGCTTTAAGTGATGCGCAACAACAAATAACACCTGGCAGGCTCAATGAGATGTTGGAACAATTAATTGTTCGAAATGCAAGGAGCAATTCGGCTGAGTTTACGGCTAAGTTAGAAACGTATCGTAGTGCTATGGATGAACTAGACTCAGAATTGATTCGAGTTTTAGCTAAGCGATTTGATCTTTCAAAGGAGCTAGGTGAATACAAAAAAGAGAATAATGTGTCCGTTTTTCAACTGGAACGTTGGAAAGAGATCTTAGATTCTCGTATTCCTTTTGCTCAATCTCAGGATATTGATGCCCATTTTGCAGAAATTCTGATGAAAATAATTCATGACGAATCTATTCGCATTCAAACTGGAATTTTTCAGCAAGAGACTCAGGATTAATAACTAACAATTAATACTTGCCTTTTTACTATTCTAATTAGGGGTTATGGCGTTCTGTTTCCACTGATATTAGGGAATATTTAACGGTTTTTTTCTATAGAAAAGCTTGGATGATCTAAAACTTCCTGTACATTTGTACCAGTAGGTGGTTAGTGGGGGGAGTCACATCGCATTTCTGCAGTGGCTCCCTTTTTTTATGCGCTTATCTCAGCATCCACTCAATAGCAAGACCTAAATAAGTTCCGAACGCATTACCAACAATCGCAACAGCAATTCCAGGCAGAATAAGCTTTTCAGCTTTTAGGTTTTTCGCAACTAATCCGATGAATGGAGGGCCAAATACTGCAGCAATAGAAGCTATAATTGTCGTATCTCTATCGAATTTAAATAGTTTACTCAATCCATAATGAATGAGTAGCATTACCAAGAATACCAACCCCAAGGCAAATAATATACTGGTGTCTTCCCAAGATATCTTTTCCCAGCTAGCCATACTGCCCATAGAAATAGCAAATACTTGTAACCAGTAGTCAGCATATAAATGCGGTTGAGTAAGCTTTTGTACAGGCTTTAATCCTGAAGCTAAAATGGCAAAAGCAGATAACAGTAATATAATCCATGTTCCATTCAATGATCCAGCGAGTAAGAATGTTATTCCTACTGCACTACCAATCATCAGAATAGCAAAGCCATGTGTTTTTAATAGATCTAACCAACTGAATGGATATGTAAGCTCTTCATCCCAAGATTTGTCATGCCAGTCTGTTACCTTAAATATTTTTGAGAATACCAGCTTACCAATTAATAACAGAATAAAAAGATAGAGAGCACTGTATACTGTATCGAATGCATTAAGAACAACAAATAATTCACTCGGAGCATTTAAAGCAAAGCCAATGGCATTCAAGTTAGTAGTTCCACCAGTATATACTCCAGTAATCATCCCGGCAATTAGAGATGCTTGCGGGTCTTCTACTAGGATTACATGATGAGCTACTAAAACAGCAATGGTTGTTGCAATACAAGCGGTTGCAAAAGCCAACAACATCGGTTTACTTTGCAACACTAATTGTTTCATGCTGCTTCCAAACAAAAGCATTGGAATAGCCATTAACACCGATAATTCGGTTAAATGCATACTCCAGCCTTCGTTTAAATATGAAGGAAAGAGGTTTCCAATTGCAATACCTATGGCATAACTTGCAATAATTGGACTGAACCAATGGTAACGCTGATGCAGTCTAGTCGCTAGAAGTGGAAATCCGAGTAGAAATAGAATTTGTAATCCAATAAGCATGACGCAAATATGAGTAAAACCACCCGTTCATATCGTTGGCAAATGCTGCCAATTCCTCCTAATTCTGTAGTTAGAGAACTTGGCTCGTCTATGCAGATACAACCACATTTGGCACGAATGCTTGCTAGAAGAGGGGTTACTGATTTTGCCACAGCGAAGGAATTTTTTAATCCTAGTTTAGAGCAATTGCATAATCCATTCCTGATGGAAGATATGGATAAAGCTGTTGGAAGACTAGCTTTAGCTATTCAGCGTAATGAACAGATCTTGATATATGGTGATTACGATGTAGATGGAACTACCTCTGTTGCGTTAATGTGTATTTTCTTAAGGCGAATTGGTGCACAGTTCGAGTACTATATTCCAGATCGTTATAAAGAGGGGTATGGAATTTCATTTGAGGGTGTGCAATATGCCATAGATGAAGGGTTTGAACTAATGGTGGCATTAGATTGCGGCATTAAGGCTAATGATAAGGTAGCTTATGCACAGGAGAATGATGTTGACGTGATTATTTGTGATCACCATACACCTGGTGAAGAATTACCTTCTGCTTATGCCATTTTAGATCCGAAAAAGTCAAGTTGCAACTACCCATTCAAAGAGCTTTCTGGTTGTGGTATTGGGTTTAAGTTGTTACAAGGTTTAATCGATAGAATTGGTATGGATGAGATCGAGCTGCATAAATTAACTGATTTGGCAGCTATAAGCTCAGCTTGTGATATAGTTCCTTTGACCGGTGAGAATAGAGTATTGGTTAATAAGGGATTGAAGCAAATAGCGAGTTTTCCACGTCCTGGAATTGCGAAGATTCTTGGAGATAAGGTAAATAAAGAACTTTCTGTGAGTGATTTGGTTTTTGGAATTGGGCCAAAGATTAATGCCGCTGGTAGAATAGATCATGGTAGTAATGCTGTAGAATTATTGATTGAAGAAGACGATCTACAAGCAGAGGTGATGGCCAAATTGATTCAAGAAAGTAACGAGTACCGGAGAGATTTAGATCAACAGATTACCGCAGAGGCTTTAGCTCAAGTTCCTTTACATGATCCACAGGGAAATACTAAAAGTTCTGTTTTGTATGATCCAGAGTGGCACAAAGGCGTGATTGGGATTGTAGCTTCTAGAGTGATTGAACAGTTCTATAAACCTACAGTTGTCTTTACAAGGAATGGAGACTATGCAGCTGGGTCGGCTCGAAGTGTAAGAGGTTTTGATGTGTACGAAGCCTTAAATGACTGTGCTGATTGTTTGATTCAGTTTGGGGGGCACAAATATGCAGCTGGAATGACAATTGAGCTTGATCAAATTGATGCCTTTAGAAGGCGTTTTGATGCTGCAGTAAGTAAACGAATTCATTCTGAACAGTTAGTCCCTATGATTGAAATTGATGAGGAATTATCATTTGATCAGATAAACAGACGTTTCTTGAATACATTAAAGCGAATGGCCCCATTTGGTCCAAAGAATATGAAGCCAAACTTTGTAAGCAGAAATGTAAGAGACACAGGGAGAAGCCGTATTGTAGGAAATGACCAAACTCATCTTAAGATTGATTTTGAACAAAACGGAATAACGCATGGAGGAATTGCTTTTGGTATGGCGGATCTCTTACCATTGCTACAAAGCAAAGAATCTGTTGATGTGGTATATACCCTAGAAGAAAATGTATGGAATGGTCAAGTGTCTATTCAACTAGCAGTAAAAGATATTCAGCCTAGTTCGGATAAGCAACAGCCATTTTACCATTAATTTCATTGAAAGTGATTACATCAGTTGCAGATGAGCCGAAAAGCTTGCATCTACCTTCAAATTGTATAGACTTTGTGGGTTGTCCTACCATATTTGCATCGAAATTATGAATATCGATAATGGTAAATACGGCATTGTCTTGTTGATAGCGATCGCTAGACCATACTTTACCATTCGCGTCAGTAAATTGTATGATAACCTCATTTAGATCAAGTACATTCAATGTCCAATTTTCTTGGGTACTCCAATTAAATTGAGCAGCACAATTGATGTATTGAGAAGATACAATCATGTATTTGCACATGGTAGCTTCACATCCTAATGCGTCAACAATCTTTACACATACTTCAATAGAATCGAATGAAGAAAAATCAGGGAGTGTTTGTCCCCCTAAAGGCAAGTAACCATTTCCAAAGTCCCAGTAGTATGTATATGGACCAGTGCCTTGCTCAATTGCATTTAATTCATCTAACGAAGTGCTATCAAACAGGTAAGTAAAATCAGCTTTACAGTTTGTTGGCAGATAGATATCGTTACAAATAGTACTTGTTGTTCCCGTTTGATTATCAGTAACTGTTAAACATGCACTTACAGGACTAGAAATAGATGCCGGGTAAGTATGTTGGGGACTAGCTTCTGTACTTGTTGTCCCATCTCCAAAATCCCATGCATAGCTCAGGGATCCATTTTTGGCATATGACGCATCAGTAAACTGAACGGTATAGCTATTGATAGTAGAGTCTATCGGGCCTCTGAAAACCATAGTGCCAACAGAGAGTGTTGAATCAATGCTTGTGCTTGTACCACTGCTAACTTGGCCATCTCTAAAAATCAATGAGATACTTTCTTCGCAAGATGCTTGCCCCATACAATCTTGATGTCCCAAAGTACCCTTGAATTCATAAACATTCAAATCATCTTGAGAATAAGTTGTATGCATATAAGCTGAGTCATTACCAGCTTCCATAGTAAGTAAAGTACTCTGAAGTTGCCCAGTTATAAAGAACTGTACATCATTCGACTGTAAATCTGGTTCATCTAATTTTTTACATGAACCTACAATCACGATGGTACAAGCAATCCCTATGTTTAGCAACCACTTTGGCATGTGTTAAAAAGTTAAGAAACGGTAAGCAATGTGGAATCTCCACTGCATATTATTATCGTTTGCACTGTGTTGGAAGTAGTCATTATCTGTAACATCAACCAACCCATAGTTTAAGCGGGTTCCTAGCTCTAATTGAGGGATGATTTCATAAGCTAGACCAGCACTAAGTGCAAAGTCAAACTTCTGCATTCCGTCAGGACGAGAAGTTTCTTCTGTTGTTCTTGACCAAGAATCAAATGTGCCCGAATGTTCATGAACCATCTCGTTTTCACAACCAAGCAAATAAACCATAGATACACCTGTGGTTACTTGCCAATTAGGTGCGAAACGGTATCCAATATTTACGGGTAACTCTAAATAGTTCATGGTTTTGTTGTGCATGGTAAGCACATCTCTTGAACTACCAAAGTTGTAAGTCTTAGCGGATAGAACTTTTGATGTTTCAACTCCTTTACGTGACTGATAAAGTAAATCAGCGTGAAGCACCCACTTTGGAGCGAAGAAATAGTTGTAGGTAAGACCCCCAAATACATTTCCGTTAGCACTTCCAGAAGCGGTTCCCCCTTCGTAGCCTTGAGCTACATTTACACCACCTAAAATACCAAGTGCGTGTTTGATTACACCTTTACGTTTTGGTATTTCTTGTACGTATACGATATTCGTAGGAACGTCTTCTAAATTAGTTTCGTTAATGGCCAATAAACCACTTTTAGTCGGTAGAAATAGCACTGTTGGCACTATATTCTCTGTCTCAAAAATGGCTTCATCCGCTCGCATACCACTGTAGTTGCGAGTAGATTGAGAATTCTGCAATGCTTCTGCAATTTGGGTAGGTACTTTAGAATTACTTAAGGTATTAGTAATTTCTTGTGCTGTAGTTGAATTAGCTCTAGCGGCTAATTCTTCAGTGGAATTTTGTTGAGTATATGTTGAGCTATAAGCGTTTGTTGTTTGGGTTGATAATACGTTAGATGATTCTACTGTTTCGGTAGAAGCAAGTACTGGACGACCTTCTGTATTTACTTCGTTGAACTCTTGATTTTCGTTAGAGGTAATAGAATTTCGATCAGTAGATGCATTTGTTTCGATGGTGAATAGTTGTGATGCTATTTCGTTTTCTTCAAGTTGAGGCATTTCAACAGGAACAGTTCGTTCAGTATATTGAGGTTGCTCTGATGGCCACAAAATGGCTCCAGCTCCTGCTATACCTACAGCGGTAGTAATTGCAGCGGCCATTCGTCTGGTATTATTCCAGAATGGATTGCCGCCAGGAAGATCTTTGGCAACTCGTTTCCACGCGTTATTGGATGGGGTGAATACTTGTCCTTCTAGCTTTGATTGCACAAATCCATCAAGTTGTTGATCGGATATCATGCTCTCCATGCTCTCCCATGCCGAGGAGGAAGGCTCAAATGTTCTGCCGCCCAAGTTCTCCTTAAATAAGTCGTCCAAGTCTTTAGAGCTCATGCGGTTACTCTATGTGCGTTTTCATTTAGTCTTTGCTCAATTCTTTCTTTCAGTAATTTTCGTGCATTCGAAACATGCCATTTGGAGGTTCCGACAGAGATATCTAGCATGTCACTAATTTCTTTGTGACTATATCCATCGATTACATGTAAATTGAATACACGTTGACTTACTGCGGGAAGGTCGTTAATCATAATCTGCAGCTCTTCTGCATCAAATAATTTGTCGGCAGCATTGTAATCAATACTCCGATTGTAATGGTAGTCTTCAAAGTCGGTATACTCTAAAGTCTCCTGTTCTTTTTTATTCTTTCGATATTCATCAATGATCGTATTGATCATGATTCTGCGTATCCATGCCTCAAATGGAATTGAGGTTTGATACTTATCGAGTTTTGTCACAATTTTCAAGAAGCCCATATTCAATAAAGCCTCTGCATCCGTTCGATTTTTTTCGTAACGAATACAAACCCCCATTAATATGCTAAAGCACTTTTTGTAGAGTTCGTGCTGAGCTCTACGTTCTTGTGCTATGCAGCGTTGTATGAGATCTTGATCAATTAACATATTCTTTCACCTAGGCGAATAGGTGTAGCTTAATACTGAATATACGGAAAATCAGGTGGATGGGTTGGTTACAATGTTGTTTTATTCGAAACAATGTGCAAATCGCGTTGAGGAAATGGAATTTGAATTCCTGTTCTACGAAATTCTGCATCAATTGAAAAACGAATATCACTTTTAATAAACTCAATCTCCCATGTTTTTTCAGCCCAGAAATAAAGTTCAAAAATGAGGGCTGATTCACCAAAATCTTCAAACCTTGTGTGAATAGGGTAATTGGTTAACACGTCAGGATGGTTTTTAGCACATTCTTCTAATGTGTTCTTTACAAGAGTTGTATCAGATCCGTATGCTACTCCAACAGTGATTTTAAATCGAGTGATTTTATTGCTATGACTCCAATTGATGACATCGTTGCTTGTAAGTTTTGAATTTGGAACAACAATCATAATTCCATCTCTGCTGCGAATTTTAGAAGTGCGAATATCTAATTGTTCTACCTGTCCAACAGTTTTGTCTATTTCAACGATATCGCCCTTTTTAATGACTCCTTCAAACAAGAGAATAAATCCCGAAACGATATCTTGGAAGATGGACTGCAATCCAAGTCCTAAACCAACAAATAGAGCAGCCGATGAAGCGATAAGTAACCCTACATTTAAACCAACAGCTTGAAGGGCTAAAACGATTCCTATTACATACAAGAAATAGGTTACTACTTTAGTTAACGTGTAGCGTTTGCCTAAATCGTCAATGTCTTGAGCTTCAAATGATTTTTTGATAATTAATCCTGTAGCATAAGAAATAAACCGTGTACCTACCAAAATGGCAATAACTAATAAGATGTTGTAGAGGGTGAGCGTAAAATCGTTGACTTCAATAAGAGGAAATTCTAGAATTGTCTTGAGGCTGTTCATCTTTACTTTAGAATCGTTATGCCCTGCAATTTAGAAATTTGAGTCTTTAGCTTTTGTAGCTTTTTCTGCTCTTCGAGTAGAGTTCTTACATCATCAAAAGAGGCAGCGGATTTTACATCGCTTTGATTCTGATCAATTAACCGGGTGATGTATTTGGTTTTGAAGGCAAAGAGAGCACCATGCACAGCCTTCTTCAATTTCATAAGTTCTGTGGTAACGTAAATTTCTTTTCGTTCCCAGTCATCTAACTTGTACTTTTCAGTAAGTAGTTCTGCTACTAATTGTTGAATGGCTGGATCATGATGTTGAATAAGATCATTTGCCTCTACTTCTTCATCATTTTCTAATCGCTCAACAAAAAAATCGAAGATTTGAGCAAAGAGTGGGTTTTGAAAATCTACCTTATCGTTTAATAGATCATGTGCAATTAATGTGGCTACATTGGTTACAACTTCCTCCTCTGCGACTTCACTTTCATCTTCATGTTCTACTTGAACAGCAATTTCTTCGTTTCCGTAGTTTAACATGATACGTATAACATCACGTTCTTGAAAAGAAGCATCATGAAGAGATGGGATATCTTCTTGAATTTCTTCTGGAACAAGTTCTTCATGATCTGCACTTAATGGAGGGGCTTCCGTTGGCATAGAAACTCCTGTTCCTTCTAGTCCTGGTGGAGGCGGAGCTAAAGGAGGTAATTGCGCATTCGGAATTCCAGCATCTATGGTTGGAGGTGGTGCTAATGAAGATGGAGGCGCAGTTAATGCGGGTGATGAATTAGATATGTTAGGTGAAGTGAATCTATTACCAAAACTAGGGCTAGAACCATCAGATTTTGATCTTTCTTGTTCACGTTGACGTTCTTTCTGCTTTGCATCTATGAACTTTTTACGTGCTTTATTCAATTCAGATATAAGGGCACGTTCAGAAATATCGAGCAGGTTACTACACTCTTTTGTATAGATAGATCGAGCGATATGATCCGGAATGAGGGCAATACTATTTACGATTTCATGAATTAAATCTGATCGTCTCATTGGATCATCACCCACTTCATCAATCAAAACAGAAGTCTTAAATCGAATAAAGTCTTTTGCATTTTTTGTGATATAGGTTTTCAGCTCATCAGCAGGCAGTTTTTTAGAGAAAGAATCTGGATCTTCGCCTTCAGGGAATAGCACCACTTTTACGTGCATCCCTTCTTCTAAAACTAAGTCAATCCCTCTAAAAGAGGCTTTTATTCCAGCTGGATCGCCATCGTATAATATCGTGATGTTATTGGTGTATCGTTTCACCAATTTTACCTGATCTTTGGTCAAGGCAGTACCACTAGACGCAACAACTTGTTTTATTCCAGCTTGGTGAAGTGCCAATACATCAGTATACCCCTCAACGAGCAAGCAGTTGTCTTCTTTTACAATGGCTCCTTTGGCCTGATAGATTCCATATACAATCTTACTCTTGAAGTAAACCTCACTTTCGGGCGAGTTGATGTATTTAGGAATTTTCTTATCGGTTTTTAGTGTACGCGCACCAAAGCCAATTGGTCTTCCAGAAAGGTTATGAATAGGAAAGATTACACGACCTCGGTATGCATCGTATTTCCGTTCACCGCTTTGTTTAATGAGGCCTGTATCTATCAAATATTCTTCTGCATAACCTGCCTCTTTAGCATCGTTGGTAAAAGAGTCCCAACTATCTGGTGAATAACCCAAGTGGAATGTTTCAATTGTTTCTTGATTGAAACCACGTTCTTTAAAGTAAGCTAGCCCAACAGCTCTTCCTTCTTGTTCTTGAAGCTGCTTAACAAACCACTGTTGGGCAAACTCATTAACTATGTATAAGCTCTCTCGTTTGTTTTGCTCTTCTTTTTGCTCTGGAGTGACTTCATCTTCTTCAATGGTGATATTGTACTTTTTAGCCAAATATCGCAATGCCTCTGGATAGGACATTTGCTCGTGCTCCATGAGGAAGGTGACCGAATTTCCGCCTTTTCCAGAACTAAAATCTTTGAATATTCCTTTAGCAGGAGACACATAGAATGAAGGTGTTTTCTCGCTGCTAAATGGACTAAGTGCTTTGTAACTCGATCCAGATTTTTTAAGATGCACAAAGTCGCCCACAACTTCTTCGATGCGGGCTTCTCCCATAATAATGTCTATGGTTTGTTTTGAAATCAAAAGATCTAATCTCTGTTTACAGTTTGCATCAATTTCCCTTGTTCATTCCAGAACTTCCAAGCACCAGTTTCTTTACCTTCTTTGTATGATCCTTCAAAGCGCTTTTGTCCATTCTCGTACCATACGGTTTTCTTGCCATCTTCCATTCCATGATTATAAGAACCACTGCTCCACTTTGTACTGTCTGGATAGAAAGCTTCCCACAGTCCATGACGATTTCCATTAGTATCGAATTCGCCTTTGATTTTAAGGGAACCGTTTGGGTGAAACTCTAGGAATTGAACTTGTAAGGTGTCACTGGTTGAAACGAGGTAATGGTGCTCAGTTTTTGTTGATCCATCTGGAAATGTAGTTTGAACTTCAGTTAACCATTCTCCTTTCGGAGCACAACCGAACAAAACAAATACTAAAACTAGAATTGAATTATACTTCTTCTGCAACAACATCCTGAACTTCTGGCATAAAACGATTAAACAAGTTTTGAATTCCGCCTTTAAGCGTTGCCGTAGATGAAGGACAGCCACTACATGCACCACTTAAGCGAACTGTTAATATACCATCTTTATAGGACTTAAAGTGGATAGCACCGCCATCGCCTTCAACTGCTGGACGAACATATTCTTCAAGCAAGTTGATGATTTTCTCTTCTACTTCGTTTTGAGGTTGAGCAGTAACGCGAATAGCTTGTTGCTCTCCTTTTTCGTTTTCTACACTATGTTGAGTTTCTACAGGAGGTTTTGTAAATACTTCATTTCCTGCTTGAAGATAGTTGGTAAGATACTCTCGTAACTCTAAAACAATATCATCCCACTCAATGGTATCTGTTTTTGTAATAGATACAAAGTTGCTAGCAAAGAACACGCTCTTCACAAAAGGGAAAGTGAATAACACGCGCGCAAGAGGTGCTTCTTCACATTCTTCAGGTGATTCAAATTCAACTGTAACACCGTAATTAATCATGACTTTGTTGGCCACAAATTTCATTACAGCTGGATTAGGAGTACTCTCTGCGTATATAGTAACTGGAACTAATTTCTTTTCCATTTTCAGCTAGTTTTGTCAGCCGACAAAGTTACACGCTAATTGATATTTAAATATGGCATTAATTAAAAGTTGTAGGGGGTTTGAACCAAAGATTGGAAATGATTGCTATTTGGCTGAAAATGCAACCATTGTTGGTGATGTAGAAATGGGAGAGGGATGCAGCGTTTGGTTTCAAGCGGTAATTAGAGGAGATGTAAACTCTATTAATATTGGCAATAACGTAAATATTCAAGATGGAGCAGTGATTCACTGCACGTATGAAAAAGCAGCAACTACTATTGGCAATAACGTTTCTATTGGTCACAAAGCAATAGTCCATGGATGTACAGTAGAGGACAACGTACTAATTGGAATGGGTGCTATTGTAATGGATAATGTTCATGTGGAGCCAAATTGTTTGATAGCTGCAGGGTCAGTAGTATTAGCTGGTACACGAATAGAATCTGGAAGTGTTTATGCAGGAGTTCCTGCTAAGAAGGTTAAAACGCTGTCAAAAGAGTTGTTTGAGGGCGAAGTAATGCGAATTGCGAATAACTACAACATGTATTCTAGCTGGTTTAAAGAGAGTTAATTTTGAACGGGGCTAGATCCCATTTTTTGATAAACTGATATAAGACGTTATCAACTCCATTTACAAAAAACGTATCCAATTTTGTTTCAGGGTCAGAATTGCTCAAGGCGTATTGACGAAGCAATCGCTCTGCTTGTTTAGCTACTGCTTTTCCTGAATCTACTAATTCAATTTCTTTTGGAGTGAGTGCTTGGATTTGATCCTTTAAGAATGGATAGTGTGTACAGCCAAGCACCAAGTGATCAACTTCAGAGTCGATCATAGGTTGGAGATATCTCTTTAGCAACTCGGTCATTGCAGAACTATACATATTTCCATTTTCAATAAGCTGAACTAAACCAGAGCCTACTTGAGTAGTGAGTTCAATATCTTTTCCAAAGCGCTGATAAGTTTCATGAAATAAAGAACTATTGAGTGTTCCTTTAGTAGCTAAAATTCCAACTTTCTTTCGTGTCGATTGTTCTGCGGCAGGTTTTATAGCAGGTTCAATACCTACAAAAGGAGTACTGAAAGATTTTCTGAGTGACTTAATTGCAGCTGTAGTCGCGGTATTACAGGCCACTACAACTAGCTTAACTCCATGATCAACTAGAAACTGCGTATTAACAAAGGATAAACGCTTGATTTCATCGTCAGTTTTTTCTCCATAAGGGGCATTGTTACTATCTGCAACATATAAAAATGATTCGTTTGGCATGAGTTGCTTGAGCTCCTTGTATATAGTAAGCCCACCAATGCCAGAATCGAATATCCCTATAGAGTTTGAAGTGATCATAAACAAAAAAACATCCCCGAGGAGATGTTTTATTTCGATGTTAGACTATCATCTAATGTTATTGAATTCCAAGGTGTTTTTTTACCAATGGTAAAATGTCAGAACCTTCTGGATAGTGAACGATAGCTCCAGTGCTAGAATCGAATACATAACCATAACCATTTGCTTTAGAAACTTCGTCAATTGCTTTTTGAGCTTTGTCTAAAATAGGTTGGAATAATTGCTGTTCTTTTTGAGATAAGTTTTGTTGAGCACTTTGTTGAAATTCAGCAATTCTTCTTTCAAGATCACTAATTTCTTTCAACTTAGTTTCTTTTACCAAATCGCCCCATACTTGCTCGTTTGTTTGGTATTCAGCTACTTTGCCTTGGTACTCAGATGACATTGTTGCCATTTGATTTTCTAATTGCTTTGCATAAGCTTCAAGCTCTACTTGAATTTGCTTGCTTTCAGGCATTAATTGAAGTAACTCACTTGAGTTAATATGACCAAACTTCATTTCTTGAGCCAAGGTGGTACCAACAAAACTTAATACTATGGCGAATACGGCTACTAATTTTTTCATCTGTTTGTGTTATTGATTTTTGGGGTGGCCAAATTTATTTCTTTCCACTAGATAATCCCAACTTTCTTAGGATTGACTCGCTTTTGTCATACTTGGGATTTGAATAGAGCATATTACTGTTCGTGCCCTTGTCAAATATTACTGCATAACTTCGATCCTCGGCCAATTTTTTTATTTCGTTAAAAATTTCATCCTGAAGAGGCTGGATTAGTTCTTTTCGCTTTTTAAAGAG
>DIYR01000173.1 GCA_002429085.1 Flavobacteriales bacterium UBA6049 | reverse complement strand
GCGGAAAATCCATTTGTTTTCAAGTTCCTGGTTTAACTCTTTCTGGCACTGCTTTAGTCATAAGTCCGCTTATTGCCCTAATGAAAGACCAAGTTCACAACTTGGAAAAACGTGGAATTCGGGCAAAAGCCATCACTTCTGAACTCAATTATAAAGAGCTAGACAATGTATTAGAAAATGCTACTCACAACGCCTACGATTTTCTATTCGTTTCACCCGAAAGATTACGCACAGATCTGTTTTTGGCTCGTCTAAATCGAATGTCTATCAACTATTTGGTGATTGACGAAGCACATTGCATCTCTCAATGGGGTTATGATTTTAGACCAGCATATTTAGCTATTGCTGACATCCGTCCGATACTAGAAAGCGTTCCAGTAATAGCATTAACAGCTACTGCAACACCTGAAGTTGCAAAAGATATTTGCGAGAAGTTGCTATTCGATCAACCTCACATCATTCAATCTAGTTTTGAACGAAAGAACCTGGCCTATACTGTTAGAAAATCTGAGCAAAAAACAGAAACCTTACTGCGAGTTATAGAACGTGTGGGAGGATCTGGTGTAGTTTACTGTGGAACTAGAAAAGCTACTAAACAGTGGTCTATTCTACTCCAACATCATGGTATTAGAGCAGCTCACTATCATGCTGGGTTAACACCTGAAGAACGAAACAGTATTCAGCAGCGATGGATCAATGATGAACTACAGGTAATTTGCGCAACAAACGCCTTTGGAATGGGAATTGACAAACCAAATGTTCGTTTTGTTGTACACGTTGCTATTCCAGATTCTATTGAAGCCTATTTCCAAGAAGCTGGGCGTGGAGGGCGTGATGGAAAAAAAGCTTACGCTGCCTTAATCTTCACAGATGAAGATCTCGCTACAATGCGTGAACAATTTGAGCGTTCGTATCCCGATCTAGACACTATTAAACGAGTATATCACGCACTAGGAAATCAATTGAATTTAGCAACTGGTTCCGGACTGAATCAAACCTTTCAGTTGAATCTTTCTGCTATCTCAGATCAATACAACATTCACTCCTCTACCCTCTATTACAGTTTAAAAGCATTAGAAAGAGCTGGATACGTAGCTTTATCGGAAGGAGCATACTCACCTGCCAAATTCAGAATCAAAGCAAATAATAGGGTGATCTACAGCTATAAAGTTAGTCATCCAAAACATGGTCTGTTAATTGATGCCTTATTGCGCAGCCATCCAGGTTGCTTTGAAGAATGGGTACCAATGCTAGAAGATCGCATAGCAGCGCAGCTAAAAATGTCTTTAAAAAACCTACATCAAACAATGTTGCAACTGCAACAACTTGATTTGCTTGAATATGAGTCGCGGTCAGATAAACCTAGAATTACGTTCTTAACAGAACGATTAACACAACAAAACCTGTCTCTTCCTCCAGAACATCATTCAGAACTAAAAGCAAGAGCTGAGGAAAGATTAACGGCAATGCATCAATTCCTTAAAGAAGATACAATTTGCAGAAGTCAACAGCTTCTTGAATACTTCGGAGAAACCAATGCTGATCCTTGTGGCCATTGTGATGTATGTATAGCCGAAAAGAAAAAAGCAAAATCTACCGATTGGAAAAGCATATTGTTAAATCTCCTTGACAATGAGCCTCAATCTATTGAACAACTTCTATCCCATTATTCTAGCTTGCATGCCTCACTTATCAGAAAAGGTATCACCGAATTACTAGATCAAAATCAGATCAAAGAAAAAAATGGTAAACTAGAGCGTCTGCAACCAATTGAATAGCATTTCTTTTCCTCTTGGAGTCAGCACAGATTCTGGATGAAATTGCACACCATATAATGGTAATTCTTGATGTTTAGCAGCCATTATCCAACCATTCCAAATCGCTAAAGAAACCCAAGAAGCGGGCTTATCCTTTTCACGAACTGCCCAAGAATGATACAACCCAACACCCACAGATTTATTCATTCCATTAAAAAGAGGATTATTCTCAGTAATTATTGCTTCTTCAGTTACACCATGTTTTACTTGAGGTAAATTAGACAACCTTCCTCCATCGTATTCTAATAATGCTTGCAAACCAAGACATACTCCTAAAATTGGTTTCTTATTCCGAAACTCTGTAATAACAGTCTTAAGTCCATGTTGCTCAGATGGAAGTCCTGGTCCTGGAGACAATACAATAGCATCTGCTTCAGCACATTTAGTCAATACACTATCATTATAGCGACTTACTGCTACTTCAGCTCCAAGAGCCTCAAAATAATGAGCAAGATTATACGTAAAACTGTCCTGATTATCCAGCAAAAACAACCGCTTCATAAACCGTACCTGTGATGCAAAAATATATTTCTGTTCAACTTTTACACATCATTCTCATAATGAGAACAATTACCTATTTTTGAAACTAACCAAATTAACGCTATGAGTTCAAGTAAGCCACTTAAGGTTTTTGTAGTTGAAGACGATGAATGGTATTGTAATTTTTTGGAGTATAACTTGAAATTGAATGATGAAAACCATGTTCGCAAGTTCCAAAATGCCAAAGACTTCCTGAAAGCTTTACCTGAAAACCCAGATGTAGTGACACTTGATTATTCATTGCCCGATATGGATGGTGATGAAGTCTTAAAACGCATCAAAGAACATAGCCCAGATATTTTTGTTCTCGCCATCTCTGGACAAGAAGACGTTTCAACAGCAGTAGATTTATTGCGTTTAGGAGCTTACGATTATATTGTAAAAGACGATGATACAAGAGATCGTTTATTGAATATTGTCAATCGAATTCGCGACAATATTGAACTACGCGAAGAGGTAGTTACACTTCGTCAAGAGGTTGAAAAAAAATACGATTTCTCGAACTCTATTATTGGAAACAGTCCCGTGATGACACAAACCTTCAAATTGGTTGAGAAGGCTTGTAAAAGTAAAATCACGGTTTCTATCACGGGTGAAACTGGAACAGGAAAAGAAGTTGTTGCAAAAAGTATTCACTATAACTCCGATAAGAAAAAGAAACCCTTTGTACCTGTAAATGTATCTGCCATTCCAAAAGACTTAATTGAAAGCGAACTTTTTGGACACGAAAAAGGTGCTTTTACTGGAGCGGCAAATAGAAGAATTGGGAAATTCGAAGAAGCATCTGGAGGCACACTATTTCTTGACGAGATTGGCGAAATGGACGTAAACCTTCAAGCAAAACTATTACGTGTTTTACAAGAACGTGAATTAACCCGAGTTGGAGGAAATTCTACTGTAAAGATTGATGTACGAGTGATATGTGCTACTCACCGCAACCTTTCAGAAGAAGTGAAAAATGGTAATTTCCGTGAAGATTTGTACTACCGCTTACTCGGTTTACCTATTTCACTTCCCGCATTACGTGAACGAGGTAAAGATGTGGTACTAATTGCCTCTCACTTTATTAAAGAATACTGCAAAGACCATAAAATCAAGCTTCTGACTTTATCTTCTGAGGCAAAAAACAAACTCATGAAATACCACTGGCCTGGTAATGTCCGTGAGTTAAAAGCCGTTATTGAACTGGCTTGCGTAATGGCAGAAGAAAACCATATTACAGAAGACAATATCATTTTCAACTCTTCTAACTCTCTACAAGACATCTTATTAAAAGAGATGACTTTGAAAGAGTATAACCGTAAGATTATCAAAACATACTTGGAAAAGTACAACAACAACGTACTTGAAGTAGCCAAGAAGTTAGACGTTGGAAAATCTACGATTTACCGCATGATTCAAAACAACGAAATTGAAATGTAAGCTATGAAACCTTCTGACTTCTACGACTTGGATAGGCTTAAACGAGCCACTGGAGGCGATGAGCAATTCATGAAACACATGATTCGCATTTTCATTGATCAAGCTCCTATTCAGCTTCAAGAAATGCTAGATGCTTCTGAGCAAAAAGATTGGAAAGCACTCGGAGCAACATCTCATAAAATCAAATCTAGTATGCGAAGTATGGGGATATTTAGCTTGGAAGACGAAGCACTAGCTCTTGAACAAGATGGTAAGTATGAGAAGAACCTAGAAACTATTCCAGATAGGTTAGCATTATTTCAAGCTAAATTAATCCAAGTAATAGAGTTTTTATCGCAAGAATTATAGTAATTTAACCATATGCCGTAGCGAATGAACGCTCGTTTATTGTAAAAAATAAACCCTATGGATAAAAAATTACTAGCTGTAGATGATGAGCCTACCATCCTCTTAATTCTTGAACACATCTTTGGTGGTGAGTACGAAGTAGTACAGAAAGGCAATGGTCGTCAAGCACTTGACTGGATGCAAGAAGGAAATATTCCAGACATTATTATTGCAGATGTCAATATGCCAGAAATGGATGGTTACGAATTCATTACTCATGTGCGTGCAAGTGGTTTCTTTAGAAATATACCACTCATCATGCTTTCTGGTAACGAAAACACCCAAGACAAAATTTCAGCTCTTCAAAAAGGTGCAGATGATTATTTGGTTAAACCTTTTAACCCAGAAGAACTAAAAGCACGCATCGCAAATATTTTTAGAATTCTAAATCGTGCACAATAATGAACTCCAAGTACACCATTGCTGGAGTGAATTTAACTGATGAGGAAGTTTTCTCACTCAAAGAAGCATTAGACAATATTGAATGGATATTCTTTACGAATGGATTCCAGTTTCACAAATGGATGGAAAGTCATCACCTGCCCATTCATATGGTTATTACCAGAGGATCATTTAACAGTCCAAATGGATATGCCTTAACACAACAATTAAGGCAGTCTGATCATTTTCCGACCGAGTCATCTGTTATTCTGATTTTAGATAAAATCACAGATGACATTCGTACAAAGGCCATTCAAAACGGAATTACAGAGCTTTTCGATCAAGAATCGGCCTTTGCAGATATGGTAAATCGCATATCATACCTTCTTGAAAATCCTGTAAAACCAGCTAAGCAAGAGGAAATCCAACTAAAAACCTATAAAATACCATGGGATAAACGTTTGTTTGACTTGCTATTCGCTGGAACAGCTCTTCTTTTCCTCTCACCATTATTTCTAATTGTAGCCATCTTAATTAGGCTAGAATCAAAAGGACCCGTTTTCTATTATTCACTGAGAGTTGGAACTGGCTACAAAGTCTTCAGATTCTATAAGTTCAGAAGCATGTTTACAGGCGCTGATGCTAAATTGAAAAACTTAGCTCACTTAAACCAGTACAAGGAAAACGAGAAAGAGGAAGAGAAAAAAGTAGAAGTTTCTCAAACAGAAAAAAAAGCCTCTCCTACCCTATACATGGATGGCAAACAAATTACAGAAGCTGAGTACAAAATCTTAAAAGAGCAAGAAGATACTGGCACCTTCCTAAAGATCAAAAACGATCCGCGCATTACTAAAGTAGGTTCATTCATACGCAACACGAGTATAGACGAGTTACCTCAGCTATGGAATGTTATTAAGGGAGATATGAGCATTGTAGGTAATAGACCGCTTCCTTTATATGAAGCTGAAAAATTAACGACAGATCGTTTCTCTATGCGTTTTTTAGCACCAGCTGGAATAACTGGCTTATGGCAAGTAACCAAACGTGGGACTTCTGAGATGAGCGAAGAAGAGCGTATCGAATTAGATAATGAATACGCAAGAAACTCAAGCCTGATGTTTGATATTAAGCTGATTTTGAGAACTATCCCAGCATTGCTTCAATCTGAAGATGTTTAGCCATGCTAAAAGGTCAGCAAATCTTATGTCTCTCTAATCCCACTTGGGAAGGTAACTATGCAAAAACCATTGTTGAAATGATGAAGGTTTTGGGACAGCACAACAAAGTACTGTACGTTGATTACCAATTTACGTTGAAAGACGTTCTTTCAACTTTTTTGGGAAAGGCTAATGCTCCTATTAAACGGATGTATGGCAGAGAACCTAATATTCGAAAAGTACAAGTAACCGCAGAAGGTGTAATCTACGTTTATACACCTCCTCCTATTTTACCTATCAACTTTTTACCCAAAGGGTTCTTCTATGATCTACTTCTAAGATTTAATACAAAGATTGTAGTTTCAGGAATCAAAAAAGCCTTGGAATTTCTACGAATGAATGATCAACTCATTTACGTGGATGCATTCAACCCATCTATGGGGCTATACTCTGTGGATGAGTTTAAAACAAGAGCTAGCATCTATTACTGCTACGATGAGATTGCTGCTGCTGTTTGGGCTGGCAAGCATGGAGCCTATTTAGAAGAGAAATTCATTCCTAAAGTAGATGGAGTCGTTGTTACCTCACAAGGTCTTCTTCAATCTAAAAGTAAGCTACATCCAGAAACGCACTTAGTTAGAAATGGGGTAAATTTCAACCTATTCAACGAAGGGTATACTCCTGACATATCTTCAAAAAAGATCATTGGATACATTGGAAGTATTGATACCCGATTAGATTACGATTTATTGGATGTTGTAATTTCTTCGAAACCTAATTGGGAGTTTCACTTTGTTGGAAGAGTAATGTATCCAGAAGGAGAAAAACGTTTAACGAAACACTCGAACGTAAAACTACTAGGTGCTAGATCTTCCGAGCAATTACCAGCGTTTCTAAAGTCATGTTCAGCGGGGTTAATTCCCTTTGCCCGAAATGAGTTTACTAAAGGGATATATCCTTTAAAAATCAACGAATACTTAGCTGCAGGATTACCTGTTGTTATGACGTTGTTTAGTGACCTCAGTGAGTTTAAGCATATTGTTTCGTCTAGTAATAATCCAGAAGAATTCTTGCAATTCTTAATTACAGAGGTTGAATCAGATAATCAGGACAAAAGACTTAAACGAACCCTAGTTGCACAGAAAAACAGCTGGGAGTATAGAGCGAAAACCTTCTCAACAATAGTTCAAAACCTTAGTGAACATGAGTAACTCTCTTTTACCTTCATTCATCATAATTGGGGCTGGAAAATCTGGTACTACAGCCCTACATCACTTCTTGAGTGCCCACCCAGAAGTGTTCATGACACCTGTTAAAGAGACCAATTTCTTCGAGCTTGAAGGCTTACCTACTTGCACAGATCCAGCTGATGATCCTGAAAGATTATATCACTATCCTCAGTCTATTAATAATTGGGACGATTATAAAGAACTATTTGTCGAAGCCACCAATGTTAAAGCTATAGGAGAGGCTTCTCCTATGTATTTATATGGTAAAAGAGCACCTCAACATATCCATGAAAAATTACCAAACGTAAAACTCATAGCTATTCTTAGAGAGCCTGTAGATAGACTTTACAGCCGCTGGCTACATTTATTACGAGATGGGAATGATCCTATTGGATCTTTTGAAGGTTGCCTAAACCAAGATTCTATTTGGTGGAAACGAAACGACCTTGTTCAAGAAGGATTTTACGGAACTCATTTAGCTAGGTATTTTAAGTTATTTCCAAAAAGTCAACTAAAGATCTTCTTGCATGATGATCTGAAACACAATTCTCCTCAGGTAATGAAAGAGATGTTCAACTTCATTGGCGTTGATGCTTCTTTTCAAGCCCCACTAGAACGTGAATACAATGTTTCTGGCAAACCCAAAAACTCTGCTATTGATAGATTAATAGGAAGTAATAGTTTCGTTATCCAAACGGCCAAGAAAATTGCACCCTCGTTGGTAGATCAATTTAAAGATGGAAAAGCCAAACAGTGGCTTACCAACTTGAGAAAGAAAAACATGGATAGACCAAGCATTGATAGAGCTTTTAAACATCGATTATTCAATGAAGTCTATGCTGATGAAGTCAATAAGCTGGAGCAACTAATTGGCCGTGATTTATCGCATTGGAAAACTAAATATGAATCATGAAAAAGATTATTGAAACTACCGAAGCTCCTGCTCCTATTGGCCCATACAGCCAAGCTGTTTTAGTAAACGATACACTTTACGTTAGCGGACAGATTGCTATCAACCCTGCCACTGGAGAGTTAGTAATGGATACGTTAGAAAAAGAAACACTGCAAGTGATGCAAAATTTAGAAGCAGTACTAGCAGCTGCTGAAATGAACTTCTCTAATGTAGTAAAGTGCGGGATTTTTCTATCAGACATGAATTCATTTAGCGTGGTAAACGAAATCTATGGAACGTATTTCAAAACCAATCCTCCAGCAAGAGAAACGGTAGAAGTAGCTTGTTTACCGAAGAGCGTCAATGTGGAGATTTCTTGTATAGCAGTTCGCTAGTATTCTCTCAAAACAACTTGTAACGAATCTTGAAAAACGTCCCATTGTATATCCAACGGGACGTTTTTTATGGTAGAATCATTTGCAAATTGAAATGATTTCTGAATTCTACTACTTGTGTTTGGATGCGTACTAAACATCTCCATATCAAACTCAGTGGAGTAACTTCTCTTGAGTCTTCTGAAAAAAGTTCCCAAATACATTGGGTTGATTTCACTTTTATGCAACAAGTCTAACGCAAACTGATCGGCATCTTTCTCTTGCTCTCTATCAAAGTAAGTTGAAGTAGCTGATTTTGATATCTCATTAATAATGAGTTGATCTCCACCAACTAGAATTCCGAATAATAACTGTATTCCAAACTCCTTCCCCAGTCTCTTAACCACGTGTTTACTTTCAACGTGCCCAATCTCATGAGCTAATACTGCCGCCACTTCTTCTGGTCTTTCTGCAAACTCTAATAAAGCCGAATTGATAACAATATGCCCTCCAGGTAAAGCAAATGCATTTACGTCTTCTGTTTTCTGAATATGAAACTGATACGAGTATTCAGAAGAATCTAAATTCATCATTAATCTATTGGCTATCGTAACAACTACTGAATCAACGTAAGAATCATAGATAAATGCAGTATGATCTTGAACTTCCATACTCTCTATGAGTATTTCTCCTAATTCTTCTTCTTTCTCAACAGGATAGTCTAATGAGGTTTCTGCATCACCCCACGGAATAAGAGAAAATGCAGCCCAAATAGCTCCAAAACTTGCTATTACAATCAAAAGGTCTCTGAGAATTTTACTCATACCAATTACATTGGAGGCTTGTTAATAGCCTCTCTTGTTTCTCTCTCTT
>DIYR01000088.1 GCA_002429085.1 Flavobacteriales bacterium UBA6049 | reverse complement strand
AAAATTATGTCTTGGTGGAATGATTTAGTTTACGGAATAGGTGATGCAGTGTTTGCTTCATTCGATTTATTAAAAGTTGGAAACGACTACGTAAACTGGCTTTTTATTGGAGCTATAGCTTTCATCCTAGTTGGATGGGTTGTTAAACAAATAGGACTGAACAAAGAAGCAGAACGAACTGGTGGGTTTAAATAAGACCAGTCTTTCATAATTAAGTAAAAAAGCCGTTTGGATCTCCAAACGGCTTTTTTTTGCATCATGTCATTTAAACATCCGAGCCAATATCTCTTCTGAAGTATTTTTTATCAAACAAGATACTTTCAGCTAAAGCGAAGCTTTTATTAAGCGCCCCTTGTTTAGTATCATCCATTGACGTAACAGCCAAAACTCTACCTCCGCTAGTAACAACATCATCACCTTGTTGCTTTGTCCCAGCGTGAAAAACAAGAGAATTATTCGCCTCGCTCAAGCCCGAAATCACCTTTCCTTTCTCGTATGCCTCTGGATAACCCCCAGATACTAGAACTACTGTTGTAGCAAATTGAGAAGAAATAGAAACTGAAGTTGCATCTAGGTTTTTCTGAGCAGTAGCCAACATCATTTCACCAAAATCAGATTCAATTCTTGGAAGAACAACTTCTGTTTCAGGATCTCCCATTCTAACGTTGTATTCAATTACATATGGATCACCGTTTACATTCATTAATCCAATAAACACAAAACCTCTGTAATCCATTCCTTCTTCTTTGAATCCAGCAATTGTTGGTTTTACGATGCGATCTTCAACTTTTTGAAGAAACTCTCCTTGAGCAAATGGAACTGGTGAAACGGCTCCCATACCTCCAGTATTTAAACCTGTGTCTCCTTCTCCTATTCTCTTATAATCTTTAGCTTCTGGGAGAATATGGTACGATTCTCCATCGGTCAACACAAAAACAGAGAGTTCAATTCCAGACAAAAATTCTTCAATGACAACTTGAGAACTAGCTTCACCGAATTTAGCATCCAAAAGCATTTCTTTTAAAGATGCTTTTGCTTCTTCTAAAGAGTTGATAATAAGAACTCCTTTTCCAGCTGCTAATCCATCAGCTTTCAATACATATGGAGCTGATAACTTTTCTAAAAACTTATACCCTTCTTCTATGTTAGACTTAGTAAAGGTTTGGAATGCTGCGGTTGGAATATCGTATTTCTGCATAAATGATTTAGCAAAATCCTTTGACCCCTCTAATTGTGCAGCTTGTTGATCTGGCCCCACAATATGAATATGCTTTAAAGCATCTGAAGATCTAAAGTGATCTACCACACCATTTACTAATGGATCTTCTGGACCCACAACTATTAACTTTATGTTATTTTCAATTGACCAATTTCCTATCTGGTCAAAGTTATTTGGTGACAGATTTACGTTCGTTGCTAACGCTTGGGTACCTGCATTACCAGGAGCTACGTATACCTCAGAAACAATACTACTTTGTCCCAATTTATAAGCAATAGCGTGTTCTCTACCCCCTGACCCCAAAACCAATGCTTTCATACTTTACCAATTTTGTTGGGCAAAGAAAAACTATTCATACAGACTGGTTGGAACAATGTAATGATATCATATTGTGAGTATGTATTACTTATATTTAACATTCAAGGTATTTGAAGTATTACAGAATCATTGTACTATTGTGGCACCTTTCTTCAAATACTTCTTTTAGGTTCCTTAAAAACCTTATACCCGGTTTGATTACGATTTAAACCCTATCGATATGAACCGGAAAGTATTTTTAGTATTCGTTGTTTTAATGGCAACAGGTATATCGTTGATGGCAGCTCCTCCGCCACCTCCTGGATCTAATAACGCAACTCCAATTGATGCTGGAATTGCTCTGTTAGGCGCTGTTGGTGCTGTTGTAGCCGGCAGAAAATTGCTGAAGAGCAAGTAGTAACTCAACTTGAAGTTGAAGTAAAGAAGAATTCACCAAGTGTGTATCAATAAAAAAAGCGGCCAAAAGCCGCTTTTAGTGTTTAACCCTATTCTGTTTTTTTACTTAGCTACTCTTTTAATACTGCAGCCAAGAGCTTTCGTTTCTTTTACTTTGATTTCACTTCCTGATTTTATAGCTGCTAACGCATCTTTTAAGTAAGTTTCGTTTACTGCACTCTTATCTTTATGGTTATCATCTATAGCTCCTTTGTAAACTAACTTCAAATCTTTATTGAACAAGAAAACATGCGGAGTAGTCTTAGCTCCTAAAGCATCTGCCACTTGATGATCTTTATCTATTAAATATGGCATTTCATAATTGTGATCATTCGCATGATGTCTCATATTAACTGGAGAATCTTCTGCATCTCTAAATGCTTCGTTTGAATTAAGCAACACCATACTTACGCCTGCTTCATTACTCAAACTAGCTAGTTCATTGTAACGATCTTCCCATGCTACCACAAACGGGCAAGTGTTACATGAAAAAACAACCAATAAACCATTCTCACCATTATAATCGGACAACTTTTTTCCATTCATTCCAAAATCATAAACTTCAGTATTGAATGCATCAGAAGTTTCTCCTATTTCAACGTTTGAAGAAGTGGTAAATGCAAATGCTATTGCTGCCATTGCAATTGAGAGGGTAATACTTAATCTTTTCATGGTTGGTTCTATTTTCTTTAATTGACGGATGAATGTACAGAAAGTTGCACAACTTTTTGTAACAGTCATGAAATAAGTCGAGTATAATTATTTCATTTTGAAGCATTCAAGACATGAATTAGCTCTGCCAAGTGAGTCACCTCAACCTTTTTCATCAGATTGGCTCGATGCGTTTCAACAGTTCTTGAACTTATTCCCATTTCAGTAGCTATCTCCTTTGTATGCTTTCCGTCTAAAATACCTTGAGCTACTTCTTGTTCTTTTCTGGTAAACTTGTTGAAAATAGAACCAAGATCATTTGCTTGTATACCCGCAGAGAGAATTCTAGTCAGTTCCGGAGCAAAGTATTCTTTTCCTCCATGAACCTGCTCTATTGCAGTAATAAGGCTTTCTTTACTTGTTGATTTTAGTAAAAAACCACTCGCTCCTAAGTCAATTGCCTTTTGGACTATTCCCTTTTCTGCGTGCATTGTAAGCATCACCACTTTCGGGCCAATATTTTCTCTTCTTGATAAGATTTCTAGAACTTCGAGCCCATCTAACTTAGGCATATCAACATCTAGCAGGACAACGTCCGGATTCAAAACCTCAAGTCGACTCAATAACACTTCACCATTATTAGCTTCAGCAACTATTTCAAATGCTGGATAAGATTCTATAATTGATCGAAGCCCATCTAAAATCAATTGATGGTCATCTACTAAAACGATAGATACCCTATTCATCAATTGGAATTCTAATATTTACTATTAAACCTGTGTTTTGCGCCTTTTTAAAACTAACAGAACCATGTAGAGACGAAACTCTTCCCTTAACGCTATCTAATCCCATTCCAATAGAAGTGGATTCTAACTCTAGTCCAATTCCATTATCTTCTACATTCAAGACTAACTCGCTCTTGTCTCTAATTAGAGTAGCTTTTAGTTGAGTTGCTCCACTGTGTTTAATCACATTTTGGACAAGCTCTTGTGTAATTCTGAACACGTTTACTTCAACAGATTCTGCAAATCGTTCATTAGACTGAAAACCAAAATACTCAAAAGAATAGTTGAAACGGGTATGACCAAGTGACTTATCTAAGAAATCGTTGATTGCTTGAACAAGTCCCATTTTACTCAACACTCTTGGCATCATTTGATGTGAAATCTCCCTAACCTCATTGCAAGCTTCTGAAAGATATTCTAATGTTTGTTGATAGCGTTTTCGTTGCATTTCACTATCAAACTTCAATTCGGACCACAACTGATCAAGCCCCAATTTCACACCAGATAAAGTTTGTGCTATTCCATCGTGCAGGTCTTTTGCGATTCGTTTTCGTTCAGATTCAGTAGCTGAAACCACCGCTTTCAGTCCTGCTTGCTGCTCTTTAATCACTACCTCGTCTAGCTCTCTTTGTTTACGAAGCTTTAACCTCTTGTAACTTCCGTAAATCATTAGAATAAATAAGAAAAAGAAGCTAGCAAAAAAAACAAGTTGACTTCTTTGCTTTGCAATAACTACTTGGTTTTGTTTCAGCTTCAACTCTTTGAGTTCAGACTCTTTGGTAAGAGCTTCTATTTGTTGCTCTTTCAATTGCGTTTTATAACGTACCTCAAGTTCCGCGACCTTTCTTGCTGTTTCATTTGAGCTAATGCTGTCTTTAAACGAAATGTATCTGTTTCTATAAACTAGTGCTTTAGTTTCATCACCTAGTTGTTCGTGTACATCACCTAACGCAATTAAGCTAGCACTCAATTGTTCTGTATCATTAGTCTCTTTAGCCATTTGTAAAGAAAGCTTCATGTTTTCAAGCGCACGACCTCCTTGCCCTAACTGCATATAACTATATCCAGCATTCATTAACAACATACTTATTTCACGCTTATTCTCTAAAGCTCTCTGAATACGAAGTGCTTCTTTTCCATAAACAAGTGCTTCTTTATAATCACCGGAATAGTAATAAAAGTTAGCGATGTTGTTTAGAGTTTGTGCAAGTAATTGTTGGTCACCTACATCACGATATACTGCTAAGGCTTCTTCGTAATATGGCTTTGCTCTCAGGGGGCTGGCTTTGACCCATAAGTTTCCCAACGAAACTAAGCTTCCTGCAACACCTTTCGCATCGCCCAATTGAGACCGAATGCTTTTGGCTTTTAAATAGTATGATTCTGCTTGTTTGGAATTACCCATGTAAGAATGAACAACCCCAATGTTATTTAGAACACCAGCCTCTTTAGATGTATTGGTAAGTTCCGTAGCATAAGTAAGGGCTTTTAAATAATTCTCTAAACTCGAAGAATAATCAGCTTGATGTAACTGAATATTACCAAGTAATTGATGAATAATCAACAAACTAGCTTTGTTTTGAGTTTGTTTAGCAAACTCAAAAGCTTCGATTGCATACTCGGTAGCTTTTACAAAGTCATTTCTCTTAATCTCCAGATTACTGAGTAAAATGTTAGCGTTAATCTGTCCTTCAATGTAATCAATGCTATCGCTTGTAGATTCAACCAAAGAAGCCACAAACTCAGCATTATCATAATAAGCCAACGCCAAGTAATTTAACCCTCTGGTATGTTCAAAATCTATTGAGAGCTCATTTAGATTAATAGAAGATGCTAACTCATACCCTTGATGGCAAACCACAATGGATGAATCATACTGATGCTTCTGATACAGCCAAATTGCCTTATACTTAAGAGCTAATACCTCACTAGATTTACCTGCATTAACTTGAAACAAACTCTCCGATACCAAATACAGAGAGTCATTGTAACTAGAAACATAAAAATCACCGAGATCCGTCCACAATTGCAAAGCCTTCTCTCCTGACGCTTTTTTTGCCTCAACAAAAAGAGAATCCTGATTTATGGCCACCAATGCATAATTGCATAAGAGTAAAACAATAAGTAGAAGTCCTTTTCTTCGCATGGAAATGACATCTTTAGTGCAGATGATTAAAAGTATAAATGTTCTAGACACTTACATGTCATCCCTTACTAAAAACACACCTCTATAATTTACAAAGGAATGTTACTGTGCTTCTTTTTAGGTAAGTGTTCTACCTTGTTTTCTAGCATTTTGAAGGCATCAAGCAATTTAGTTCTTGTGTTTTCTGGAATGATCACTTCGTCCACATACCCTCGTTCTGCTGCGCGATATGGATGAGCAAACATCTCAGCATACTCTTGTTCTTTTTCAGCCAACTTAGTCGATGGATCTTCTGATTCTGCAATTTCTTTTCTAAAGATGATTTCTGCTGCACCTTTTGCTCCCATTACAGCAATTTCTGCTGTTGGCCAAGCAAAATTTAAATCAGCTCCTATATGCTTGGAGTTCATTACATCATACGCTCCACCATACGCCTTACGAGTAATAACAGTAATACGCGGAACGGTTGCTTCACTGAATGCGAAGAGCAATTTAGCTCCGTTAGAGATAATGCCATTCCACTCTTGATCTGTTCCTGGTAAAAAACCTGGCACGTCTTCAAAAACCAATAATGGAATATTGAACGCATCACAGAAACGAACAAAACGAGCTCCTTTTTTCGAGCTATTAATATCCAAAACTCCTGCAAGAACTGCTGGTTGATTTGCTACAACTCCAATTGATTTTCCGCCAATTCTGGCAAAACCAACAACAATATTTTCTGCATATTCTTTATGAACTTCAAAGAAAGATTCTCCATCAACTACTTCTGAAATCACGTCTCTGATATCATAAGGCTGATTTGGGTTCTCTGGGATAATTCCATTTAACTTAGGTCTTACTTCATTACCCAATTCATATGGATAAACTGGTGACTCTTCTTCGCAATTCTGAGGCATGTAACTCAACAACTGTTTTAATTGATGAATTAACTCTACTTCGTTTGGAGCTGTAAAATGCGTTACTCCTGACTTAGAGGCATGTGTCATTGCACCACCTAACTCTTCTGAAGTAACTTCTTCATGCGTAACCGTTTTTACCACATTAGGTCCTGTAACGAACATATAAGAGGTATTCTCAGCCATCAAGATAAAATCTGTTAGAGCTGGAGAGTATACCGCTCCACCTGCACATGGCCCTAAAATGGCGCTCAACTGCGGAACAACACCAGAGGCCATTGTGTTACGATAGAAAATATCAGCATAGCCACCAAGAGACACAACACCTTCTTGAATACGCGCTCCTCCTGAATCATTTAAACCTATAACTGGAGCCCCATTTTTCATAGCCATATCCATGATCTTACAGATCTTCTCTGCATGTGCTTCAGCTAAAGAACCTCCTAAAACAGTAAAGTCTTGCGAAAAAACATATACTAATCTCCCATTTACTCTTCCATATCCAGTTACGACACCATCACCGTAAAATTTCTGTTTATCTAGACCGAAATTTGTAGAACGGTGGGTTACGAGCTTACCTACTTCTTGAAAGCTACCCTCGTCTAACAAAAACTGAATTCTTTCTCTGGCTGTTAACTTACCCTTCTTGTGTTGAGATTCAATGCGTTTTTCACCTCCACCTTTCAGTGCTTGTTCATTCTTATCTTGAAGTAGTTGAATCTTATCGTTCATGCTCGTTGAGTTTGCGGTAAAATTAGAAAAAGCCACCTAGGTGTGGCCACGAAAAATACGACTACAACTTTCCAAAAAGAAATAGCTCTATTAAGCTTTAGAATTAAGAATCAATGAAAATGACGTATACTTGTTATAACGAGCTATTTAGAGATAAAAAAAAGAACTATGAGAAGAATTTTACTCCTTTTGGGAGCCTGTTTGTTTTTAATCTCTTCAGTATTCTCTGCTGAAGGAGATACCACCGTGATACAATCTCATCAAGAAACTCATTGGAGTTGGAACGGACGATATCAAGACACCGTTCAATTTCCAACAACGGGTTCCTTTCAAAAAATTAGGATGCATTACGTGTTAGGATGTCCTTCTGGTGGATGTAGCCAATGGGATTACAAAACGAACATTGAACTATGGAGTCCTATTAATGATTCAACTTTTGAGGAATACGAATTAGCCAGAGTTATTACTCCATATGCAGGAGATAAAAGTAATGGGTGGTTTCATGAGTACATTTTTGATGTTACCGATTATTCGCCAATACTAAAAGGAGAGCAAGTAATCATGGCTTATTACGGAGGTTGGCAAGATGGCTTCACAATAACTATATGGTTCGAATTTATTGAGGGCACACCTCCCCGTGATGTAATTAACGTTCAAAAAGTTTACCGTTCTGGAAGTGGTGGGTTTGTATACGGTTATGCAAGTGACCCTATTGAAAATCACTTAATCAGCAAATCTATGACACTTGATCCTGCTACAGAACAAGCTAAGTTTAGGTTAGTGGCTACAGGTCATGGGTTTGGAAATGATGGTGGTAACCCTGACAACTGCGCTGAGTTTTGCCCTAAGTGGTTTAAACTGAAAGTAAACAACATAGAAAGGTACGAAGCTACTGTATGGAAAGATGACTGTGGTGCCGAAGCTAATGTTGCTCAAACAGGAACTTGGATCTATAACCGCGCTGGATGGTGCCCTGGAAGTGAAGCTCAGGTATTTGATTATGACATAACACCTCATATCTCAGCAAGCACTGTTAATCTAGACGTTGACTGGCAACCATACACTTATACAAGTGGTTCAAGTTTTCCAATTCATTATTGGCTAGAATCTCAGTTATTCGAGTACGGAGATTACAACTATACCAAAGAAGCTGAAATCACTCAAATTCTAAGACCTACAGATTATGATCGACAAAGTAAGTACAACCCTACTTGCGCTACTCCATTGATAGAAATTAGAAACAATGGATCTGAAACAATGACTCAGGTGGCAGTTAAGTACGGAGTAGTTGGTGGAACTGAATTTGAAAATGAATTCACGACCAATTTAGAGTTTGGCCAAACAGCACAATTAGAATTGCCAATTCCGCCTGAGAATTTCTATAAGGCTTCTAGTTCAAGTTTCTACGCTGAAATTTCTCAAGTAAACGGTGCTAAAGATGAGAATGAATCTAATAATCGCGTTTACAGCAGCTTTGAAGCTGTTCCGAATATGCCAGATACATTTGCGGTACAATTTAGAACGAACAATGCCCCTTCTGAAAATGCTTATTACTTAATTAATACTGCTGGAGATACAATTATTGATCGTAGTTCAATGACTGCAAACACGTTGTATTCAGATACTTTATCATTAGAAAATGGATGTTATACACTGTTTGTTTCTGATGCTGGAGGAAATGGTCTTTCTTGGTGGGCAAACCCAACTCAAGGTAGTGGTTCATTACGATTGTCTAACATACAGTTAGGAACCTCTGATCCTTTATTCCTTGAGAACATAGACCCTGATTTTGGATCTTTTACTATGTATCGTTTTACTGTTAACTACAACATGGGAGATGGTAATGATGATTATGACATATCTCAATGGGATGCTCCAAATCCTCCAGATCCAACTGTGAATGTAGAAGAATGGGAAAACTTAGCAGAAGCAGTAATTGGCATATTCCCGAATCCAACTTCTTCAAATATTCAATTGGAAATTCTAGGATACAGAGGAAATGCTACGGTAGAAATATTTGATGCTACCGGTAGATTAGCGCTTACGCAATCGATCTATTCAGATGGATTTAGCCCTTCAAACCTAAAAACACAATCTTTACCTAACGGTATTTATGAAGTACGAGTAAAAGCAGGCGATAAGTTCTACTATGATCGGATGCTCAAACAATAGCAACAAAAAAGGCGATCCGATTGGATCGCCTTTTTTTCTAATATCAACTCTGGTTAATCCCAGATATTTACAAACGCTACACCAACCGTAAATGGATAAAGCGTTGGGCCATGATCTTCGTCAAATAGAGGGGTAAGTGAATATGTAGCATACAAATTGAAACCACTATATCCCACTACTGCTCTTGCATCGAGAGTTAAAAGGTTAGCGTCCCAGCCTCTATTAACATTTGCTTTGTGCTTTTGACCATCTTCAAAATATTTAGTTCTGTATGTCTGAAACAATCTCAAGCCTCCCATTACACCAGCACCAACTCTAAATGCATGTTCAGCATCTTTACTTGAGTTAAAATAAAGCATTGCAGGAACTGTTAAATACCCTACTCTGAATCTGTTTTTCTCTAAGTTTTGAGTACTTGGTGCCCAAGCAATCGTATCAGCATCACCGTCTTGGTACAAACGATAGTTATTCTCCAATGAGAAATTCTTCACATTATATCCCAAACCAGTTGAAAATTTCACATACTCATCAATTAAACGTACATCAACTTCAAACGGATTAATTGCCCAATTAATCGAGTTAGATACATTTACTTCAAAAGCTTCCATTCCATCAGGAACGTCTGTATCAAAGTCTTCCGCATAGCTGAATCCTCCAAAACCAAATTCAATACCTTGAAATACTCTATTTCGTCCTGGACCAAACACTGACACAGCTACTTCAGATCGTTCTTTTTTTGAGTTGGTATAAATCTCGACATCATCTCCATCTTCTACCAACACCATTTCTTTGCCACCAATTCTAATTCGAGTAGTATCTCCTTCCGTAGATGTTTCAAACTTTGGCTCTTCTTTTTTCTCAGGTACTTCTGGTGCCTCTGGTGGTTCAGGAATTTCTTCTTCAACTTGTGAGAATCCCATCACTGTGGAACATCCCAACATTAGTGTAATCATCCACTTTTTCATAGTCAACGTTTTAGCTTGTTTCTGTTATGTGTGACGAACAGCATGTTCAATTTGTTACAGCTTATTGATAAGTAACTCTATTTATCTCAATAGGACCTAGAGCAAATCTCCATGATTTTCTCGACTCATTCTTAGTTTGCTCATAAGCAACGGAGTTATCTAAACTACCAATTATAGGTTCTGCAGTATTCAAAATAGCCCGTTCAGCTTTATCAATTCCTTCAGATGACTTCTTAAACAGGAACTGTTTGGCTTTATCTATCAAGCCGTAAGCGAATAATCTCTCTTCTACTATTGGTAACGATTCCTGAATGTCTGGTTGATTTTCTTTTATCTCGATCATCACGTCATCATGGGAACCAATTGCAGCCAATTCATTTGATCTCAAAGGATCTAATGAAAGGGCGCGCTCCTTACATAAATCAACTTCTATTTCTTCAGAATTCTCATATGATTGATCTGGTTGCTTAACCAATATAGATTGATCAATAATAGTTCTGTTTATACTAAAGTTTGATTGCACAAATTCAAATGTTGGAAGTTTTAAGCTTGAGGTTCTTTCAGCATATTGAGGTTCGCTCTCATCCCAACTCAAGCCAATCGAAAATAATAGTGCTAAACTAGCTGCAACAGACAAACCAGTGATAATCTTTCTAATTGAAATTATAGGAACTGATCGGATCAACGGTTCTTTGTGAGCTACGATTGAAAAGTCTGGTTTCAACTGCACTTGTTGATACAATTCACTCTCCTTCTTCAAGGATTCATCTTGATTAATAAACTGATATAAATCTACCAGATCTAATGAATCTAATTCGCCCTCAATATCACCGATAATCCCATCTTCATAGTTTGTTGCATTCCATTTTCCAACAGGGGTAATTCCTTTAAACAAAGCAACCTTATCATACTCTGGAAGCTCTCCTACTTCAAGAGTTGGTAAATCTTCAGAGAGTAATTCTCTCTCATCTAGCTCTGGGTTCTGCTCAAAGAAAACTTCCAAAGCGAGCTCATCTTCAGGAGAAAGATTTCCCTCCATCCAATCTAGTAAATATGCCTCGTAATTCTGAACAGTTATTTTCATATCACCCGATCTATCGACCCTATATAAGATTTTAGGGTTTTTCGCGCTCGAAATATATACACCTTGACTTGTGAAGCTGATAGATTGGTAATCTCTCCAATTTCTTCATAAGAGTAACCTTCGTAATCTCGTAACAACACAACTTGCTTCTGTACATCTGGCAATCTATTCAAGGCTTCATGTAAAATCTCTTGAATATCGCTGTAAGCATGTGTTGTTGAAGGGTGAACTGTAACAGTTTCCCAATCTGCTTGCTTCTTAGCCCTGCGCAAATAATCTATCCAATTTCGATTTGCCGTAGTGAACAACCAAGACTTTACTTTTTCTACCTGTACCTGGTGTCTCGCCAACCACAGTTTTTCAAAGGCGTCTTGCATCAAATCCTGCGATAACATCTCATTTCGCGTTAACGAAAACAAGAATCTAAATACAGCATCTGCGTTGTCTTGTACGGCTTGATTATAGCGCTGAAGGGTCAACTTTCTTGCGTTTATTTGATCGTGTGACGAACAATGCTACAAGAAAGTTACAGGATAATCTTAACTTTTTTGATTAACGGTTAATCTAACTGAAGAACTGCCATAAACGCACTTTGAGGAACTTCCACATTTCCTACCTGACGCATACGCTTCTTCCCTTTCTTCTGTTTTTCAAGAAGTTTACGCTTACGAGAGATATCACCTCCATAACATTTAGCTGTCACATCCTTACGAAGAGCTTTTACCGTTTCACGAGCAATAATTTTAGACCCTATTGCTGCTTGAATCGCGATTTCGAATTGTTGACGTGGAATCAACTCACGTAGCTTAGTACAGATTTTTTTACCTATGGTATAAGCATTATCTCTGTGTATCAATGCTGACAATGCATCTACTTGATCTCCATTTAATAGAATATCAACTTTCACCAATTGAGATTGACGATACTCAATAGGATGATAATCAAATGATGCATATCCTTTGGAAACTGTTTTCAGTCGATCATAGAAATCAAATACAATTTCTGCCAACGGCATCTCAAATATGATCTCAACTCGATCAGTAGTCAAATAACTTTGGTTGATAAGGATTCCACGTTTCTCGATACACAACGTCATTACCGCACCCACAAAATCTGCTTTGGTAATGATTTGTGCCGAAATAAATGGTTCTTCTACATGAGCTAAAGTTGACGGTTCTGGCAACTCACTGGGATTAGTAACCTTTAATGTTTCGCCATCAGTAGTAGTTGCAAAGTACGATACGTTAGGAACAGTAGTAATAACCGTCATATTGAACTCTCGTTCCAAACGTTCTTGGATAATCTCCATGTGAAGCATTCCTAAGAATCCACAACGGAAGCCAAATCCTAATGCTGCAGAAGACTCTGGCTCGAATGTTAGCGAAGCATCATTCAACTGCAACTTTTCCATTGATTCGCGAAGTTCTTCATACTCATCTGTATCTACCGGATAAATACCCGCAAACACCATGGGTTTTACATCTTCAAATCCTTTTACGATATTATCTGTTGGTCGCTCAACGTGTGTAATGGTATCTCCCACTTTTACCTCACGAGCCACTTTAATACCCGAAATAATGTAGCCTACATCTCCTGCGGAAACTTTCTTCCGTTTTTCCGGATTCAATCGAAGAACGCCAATCTCATCTGCACCGTATTGCTTTCCTGTGTTGATGAATTTCACTAAATCACGTTCGTTAATTTCACCATCGTATACGCGGAAGTATGCAATAATTCCACGGAAAGGATTAAATACAGAATCAAAAATCATCGCACGGAATGGTGCTTTAGGATCTCCTTCAGGAGCAGGTACTCTTTCTATAATCGCGCGCAATACATCTGGAACACCTTCACCCGTTTTACCACTAGCACGAAGAATATCTTCGTATTCGCAACCAATTAAATCAACAATCTGATCACTCACCTCTTCGGGCATAGCCGAAGGCAAGTCCATTTTATTGAGAATTGGGATAATCTCAAGATTATGTTCTAAAGCCAAGTACAAATTCGAGATCGTTTGCGCCTGAATTCCCTGCGTTGCATCTACAATCAATAACGCGCCTTCACATGCTGCAATTGAACGGGATACTTCATACGAGAAATCTACGTGTCCTGGAGTATCAATCAAGTTCAATACATATTCCTCACCATCTTGTTGATAGTTCATTTGAATAGCGTGACTCTTGATGGTAATACCACGTTCGCGCTCCAAATCCATATCATCAAGAGTTTGCTCTTGTAATTCACGATCGCTTACCGTACCAGTTGCTTGTAAAAGACGATCTGCCAAGGTGCTTTTTCCGTGATCAATGTGTGCAATGATGCAGAAGTTACGTATGTGCTTCATAGAACCAATAAAATAGTGTGCGAAAATACGGTTTTAACACTCACCAATATTCTGGAAGAAACAACAAAAATCTACTGATAGTTTCCTTTGATTTGATCAAAGTAACGAGCCACATATTTTCCAATGATATCAAACTCTAGATTTACTTGATCTCCAACTTTGAACGTATGGAAAACCGTATGCTCATAAGTGTATGGAATTATGGCAACTGAAAACTGTCCTTTCTTTGAGTTCACAACAGTAAGTGATGTTCCATTAACTGTAACAGATCCTTTCTCAACCGTTACATTTCCTTGAGCAACATCATACGAAAAAGTGAAAATCCAACTTCCGTCTTCCTCTTTAATCTCGATTACTTCAGCCGTTTGATCTACATGACCTTGAACGATATGTCCGTCTAAACGCCCGTTCATTTGCATACAACGCTCCAAATTGACTTTAGATCCAACAGACAACTTACCTAGATTTGTTTTTTCAAGAGTCTCCTGAATAGCAGTTACCACATATTTATTACCATCTATACTAACTACTGTTAAGCAAACTCCATTGTGCGCAACGCTTTGATCTATTTGCAGTTCTGATGTAAAAGCTGCTTCTACCTCTATATGAAGATTGGTTCCTTCTTCTTTCAACTGGGTAACTATCCCCAATTGCTCAATAATTCCTGTAAACATTAATTATCTGGAAATTTCTCTCGTTGATTGATCAAGGTTACATGACCTTTTAACTCTCGTGTAACAACACCTTCAAGTCGATGTTCAAACACTTTACAAGTATAGAAATATACTCCATCGCCTAACTCTTGTTGACTTTGGAAATCATGCACCCCTTCCCACAAAATGTCTGGGTCTTTTGATTCAAATACGAGTTCGCCCCATCTATTGAATACATGAAGGTCAATTTCTATTACTTGTCGATAAGGGAAAGGTCTGAAGAAGTCATTTTTCCCATCTCCTCCTGGAGTAAATACGTTTGGCAATTCGTAAATCGGACAATTATCTGTACAAATTGAATCACTCAAAACGCTTTCATTATTAAACGAATCTACAGCCGTGATGGCATAGCAACCTGCTATAGATAGATTCTCTTGAATCTCGAGTTCAAGTTCTAAAATCCCAGTATCGTTGATGGTTGTAATTATTTCGAATTCATCATTTATGAATGGCTTATAGTAAATATTGTACGACACTACATCATCGGCAGAATCACATACGGATGTTGGGTTTGTCCATCTAAGGGTACGTGTACCTATTTCGCAATCAGCTTCTAAAGTAACATCTCCAGGAGGACAAGGAGGCTCCAGATCTACAGGCACTCCACACGTTTGCTGAGAGAAATTTATTATCGGATTCAAAATCTGATCAATACTGTAAGCTCCAATTGTTTGGATTTGGTAACAATATGTTTCTCCGTTTATCAGGCCTGTATCTACATATATTGAAGTTGAAACAGTATCAATGATTTCATACACTCCAACGTCATTCTGTTTGTAAATCACATATTCACTATTTGTCCACGGAACCTCTTCTAACCAAGTTAGCTCAATTCTACTATCACGCCCTCGAGCATTTAAGAATATTGATGTTGCTTCAGCAGAGCCTCCAACACGAACTCCATTACTGTACAAATCTACTCGGTAGGTATACGCTAATTCTTGAGTATTCAGATTTTCATCTAAATAAATCGTATCAATGGCGAATAAATCAGTGTTTGTAGCACTTTGAGCAATTTCTACAAATTGATCGCTAGGCTGTGTAGACTCTTTTCTTAACAACCTGTATTGATAAGGACCTGGGAATACAGAAGCATCTAATTCTGTTGGAGCAGACCATTGAACCGTGTCGCTACCAGTACCCGTATTGGTTTGGTTAACAGAAACACGCGTAACAATCGGAACATCTCTTTTTAGTTCAGCACAGAACTCTTCGCTAACATATCCTTCCGACCCATCTTCATAAACCGCAAACACAAAATAACAATAGCGTTGACCATGAACTAAACCCCTTCCTTGATCATCATCATAAAATGTAGTTTGTGTAGGGTCATTAATAATTGTTACTAATTCGTATCCAATGTTATCAGGTATTCCAACATCACATCGTGGAGGGACATAACCACTTGAATCAATTCTTCGGTAAATCCTGAAACCACTATGATTATTGCATATATTATAATTCCAAGACAAGTTAAAACCTGAACCTTGAGGATTTGCTTCTGGATCTGTTGGTGCGGGAGGAACTACTTGAATTTCCCAAGTTTCGTAATCTGTGAGTCCAATATGTGCTGGATCAAATTGATTCTCGTCAACAGCTCTGAAAATGACATAGTAAGGATTCAATCGAATGTGTTGACACTCTGTTTCCCATCTAAAAGTGGATGATACTGATCCTAGTGCTGTTCTAGTTGGGAACACTGCTTGATTTCCAACTATTTCAAACGGCTCACCAGTTGCACTAATTTCAACTAAATCTCCTGGGTTTGGATCATTTGCCGTAACAGTCAAAATCATTTCGTCCTCAGCAGTCACACAAGTATCATTTGGGCGATCAATTACTGGTGGTTCATTAATACAATTCACCACGTCAATTTGCATATCACGTAGTATTCTTCCTACTTCAAACCATGCTCCATTTGCAAATCTCCATTCTGTAATCTCAATAGCTATGTTATACTCTCCAACTAATTGTGGAGCTACCCATTCTACTGTTCCAGTAATCGGATCGATAGAAATATTGTTGTTTGGACCAGCGTTAATTTGATCTGGCTGACGAAACGAAGGAATTGGCAAGCCATTTTGACCTAAACAGGCCACTAGTTTATATGATAGACTATCGCTATACCCATCGATACTTATGTCTTGATCAACTGCTCCAGGATTATGCTCATACCTAGCTCTTAGACATGCTTTATCTATTGGAGGATTTGTTAATGTTGGTGAACTATTTGGTCGACTCAAAGGGGTAATAATCAACACCGATCTTAGGAAGAAAACAACATCTACTGAGTTGTCAATATTCAAAATATCTTGGTTCCTATTAGGATCTTCCATTGTGATATCATAAGATCCGTTTCCTGGAAAAGAATGTCGAGTAATGTATTCGTTCTTCTTTATATCATCTCCAACAACTTCCCCCCAATTCGGGCAATTTGGATTTGCAGAGTTAGGACCTCCATTTACTCTTTGTACCTCTTCACTAGTACCATCACCAAAGTTCACCGTAAGTGAACATCGATCGGCTTGTGTTGAGGATGTCTTTGTATATGTTGTAACAATAATTTCGTATGTAGTTCCCTGTATATGTCTATACGTAATCTCCCCTGCCCTGTTGTGTGTAGCATGAGCAACCAGAGAGAATATTAATGCTAGAGATAGAAGTAAAAGTCTTGCCATAAGACAGAATTCGAATTCGTATGTTCCTCGAGGTTGAAATTGTCGCCCAAAGATAACGTTTGAATGTTCGTATTGTTATAACGTTTTACGATACGGCTTCGTTGCTTGAGTGAACGGATAAATGCTGAGAGAGTGAATTCAACTACTTTTGGCCCATGGCAAAGAAAACGCATAAAAAATACCGCGTAGGTATCAGCATAGGAGATGTAAATGGTGTTGGACTTGAGGTAATCTTGAAAACCTTTTCTGATCCACGCATGTACGAAGAATGCACTCCCGTTTTGTATGGATCACTAAAAGCCGCCAATGCATACAAAAAAGCAATTGGAATGAGTGATTTCAACTTTAACGTGGTTCAAGACACAAGTAAGTTACACCATAAGAAACTAAACTTTGTTGAAGTAACTAAAGATAAAGTAATGGTGAAACTTGGCGAAGCCAGCACAGAGACTGGTAAACTAGCCTTTCAGGCTTTAAAGCAAGCCACCGAAGATTTAGCTTCTAACAAAACAGATATACTGGTAACTGCGCCTATCAATAAGGATACAATTCAATCTGATGATTTCAAGTTTCCAGGACATACTGAATTTCTTGCATCATATGCTAATGAGGATAATCCCTTAATGATTCTAGTGAATGAAGATTTACGCGTGGGAGTAGTTACAGGACATATTCCATTAAAAGAAGTAGCGAACATCTTAACAGAAGAGTTAATCATTAGCAAGCTAGAAGCTTTTCAAAAATCACTGATCCAAGACTTCAACATTCCATCTCCTAAACTGGCAGTACTTGGATTAAATCCACACGCAGGCGATAATGGAGTTATTGGAGATGAAGAACGTGAAATCATTATCCCAGCATTAAAAAAAGCTGGCGAAAAGGGCATTTTATGTTTCGGACCATTCCCTGCTGATGGCTTTTTCGGAAGCGGACATTATAAGCAATATGATGGTATTTTAGGCATGTATCACGATCAAGGATTAGTACCATTTAAATCTCTATCGTTCAATGCCGGTGTGAATTACACGGCTGGATTACCAATAGTCCGCACCTCTCCAGACCATGGCACAGCATATGGTATTGCTGGTAAAGGTTTAGCTCATGAAGGCTCTTTTAGAGAAGCTATTTTTGTTGCCTGTGATGTTTACAGCAATCGTAAACACTATAAAGAAATGAGTTCCAACCCACTAACAGTTAGCCCACGTCATGAAAAAAAACGTTAACGGTTGCACACATTGTTGAAAAGTTTACTTTTGCATTCCTTTTATGGAAAGGACACCAAATAGCTTAAAAGAATTTGATATTCCTTTTAGTGGACTTAAGGTAGGTCTGCATGAGTATGAATACACTATTAAGCAAGCGTTCTTTGACAGTTTGGAAAGCAATGTTGTAGATGAATCTGATCTTCATTTAATTGTTCAATTAGAAAAGCAAGAAAATCTACTGACATTATTTTTTGAAGCTAATGGTACAATCACTGGTGCTTGTGGCAGATGTACACAACCGGTTGATGTAAACATAGCCTTTAAAGAACGATTGTTTGTAAAGTTTGGAGAAGAGAATTTCGAAACCGAAGAAATTGTAACTCTTCCAGAGCACGCACATTCAATTAACATTGCTGAAATTCTACTTGAGCTCATTACTGTTCACGTACCAATCGTTATCGTCCATGAAGACGAAGACGATTGTGACCCAACATACTTGGAATACTTGACAGGCGAGTCTGAAGAAGAGCAAACTGAAGAAGAAGAGTCTGATCCTAGATGGGAAGCATTAAAAAAGTTGAAGAACGATTAAATTGATATAAAATGGCACATCCTAAACGTAAGATTTCTAAAACAAGAAGAGATAAAAGGAGAACCCATTACAAAGCTGATATGCCACAAGTTGCTACTTGTCCTACAACTGGACAGCCGCACTTGTATCACCGTGCACACTGGCATGAAGGCAAACTTTACTACAAGGGTAAAGTTGTGATGGAGAAGGAGGTTCTAGCGTAATTCGGCTTTCTTTCTAAATTTGGCGCTTTGCTAAAGAAGAAACCCGACCGAATTACATGATACGAATTGCAATAGATATTCTTGGTGGTGATATGCCCGAGGCGAACGTTCTTGGAGCAATTGCAGCCGCCAAAGAGTTGGGATCTGAAGTAGAAATCACGCTTATAGGTGATGAACTTCAAACCAAAGAAATACTGAAGAGAGAAGCAGTTAATTCTTCTCTCTTTTCTTTTGTGCATACCACAGACAATATTGGCATGGGCGCTCACCCTGTGAAATCGTTTGTGGCACAACCAGATTCTAGCATTGCGCTTGGTTTTAAAGCCATGGCTCATCAGCAATTCGATGCATTTTGTAGCATCGGAAATACAGGCGCTATGCTTGTTGGGGCCATGCAAACCATACGAGCAATACCTGGAGTTATAAGACCTTGTATATCATCATTTTTCCCTCAACCAGATGGATCTAACAGCTTAGTACTAGATGTTGGAACGAATGCTGATTGTAAGCCAGATGTACTTTTCCAATTTGCTATTTTAGGTGCTACATATTCTAAATATGTGTTGGGAATAGAAAGTCCTCGCGTAGCACTTTTAAACATAGGAGAAGAAGAAGAGAAGGGAAACCTTATGACTAAGGCGGCCTATCAACTCATGAAAGACAGCGAACAAATCAACTTTGTTGGAAACATTGAAGGGAACGATCTTTTCAGTGCCAAAGCGGATGTTGTGGTTTGTGATGGATTCACGGGTAACATTGTTTTAAAACAAGCAGAAGCACTATACTCTTTGGTGAAAGAACGTAACCTAAATCTGAAAGATGGTTACTTCGATCGGTTTAACTATGAAGAGTATGGCGGCACCCCAATTCTAGGTGTCAACGGTAATGTGTTGATAGGACACGGAAAGTCCAGTCCAACTGCCGTAAAAAAAATGCTTAAACTTGCTGCCGAAGTGGCAAGTTCACAGCTACCAGAAAAAATTCGAAACGCGTTTAATTGATCATGGCGAAAATTACTGCTGCTATAACCGGTATTGCCGGATATGTACCAGAATATGCACTTACCAATGCAGAACTAGAAACTATGGTAGATACCACAGATGAGTGGATTACTACCCGCACTGGTATTAAAGAAAGACGTATTCTGAAAGGAGAAGGATTAGGACCTTCTGATATGGCGGTGCCAGCCATCAAAGATCTTTTAGAAAAAACAGGAACCCATGCTGAAGAAGTAGATATGATCATCTTCGCTAGTGTAACTCCTGATCTAATATTTCCAGCAACAGCTAATATTACAGCCGATAAAGCAGGATTAAAAAATGCTTTTGGTTACGATTTAAATGCTGCTTGTTCTGGATTTTTGTATGCCTTAACAACTGGTTCTAAGTTTGTAGAATCTGGCACACATAAGAAAGTAATTGTATGTGGTTTTGATAAAATGTCGAGTATTATCAATTATCAAGATCGTACTACCTGTATCATTTTTGGAGATGGTGGTGGCGCTGTAATGCTCGAGCCAAGTGAAGAAGGTTTAGGTATTCAAGACACTATTCTTAAGAGTGATGGAGCTGGTCGAGTACACTTGCATCAAAAAGCAGGTGGATCTTGTAAACCTGCAAGTCACGAAACGGTTGATGCTCGTGAGCACTTCATCTATCAAGAAGGGCAACCCGTATTTAAGGCAGCTGTAAGCAACATGGCAGATGTCTCTAAAAAAATTATGGAACGCAACAATCTTACAGCAGATGATGTTGCCTACCTAGTTCCACATCAAGCTAACCTACGCATTATTGAGGCTACCCGCAGGGCAATGGGAGTTTCACCAGAAAAAGTAATGATCAACATTGAACGTTACGGAAATACTACTAATGGTACTATTCCTCTATGTTTATGGGAGTGGGAAAAACAGTTGAAAAAAGGTGATAATATCATCCTCGCAGCTTTCGGAGGAGGATTCACTTGGGGATCTGTTTACCTGAAGTGGGCTTACAATTCATAACGATTCAAAATCCTAAATTTACCATACGCAAAATTGCACAACTATGGAGTTGAATGAAATTCAGTCACTGATCAAGTTCGTATCTAAATCAGGGGCAAGCGAAGTGGAACTTGAAACTAAAGATTTCAAGATCATCATTAAGGCAGAAAACAAGAAGGATAAAGCAACTGAGCAGCCAATGATGGCACAAATGCAAATGCCAATGCAGCAAATGCCAATGGCTATGCCTGCTGCACCAGCGCCAGCTGCTCCGGTTCCAGCTCCTGCACCAGCCGTAGCTGAAGCAAAACCAAGTGCTCCTTCTGAAGACGAAGACAAGTACATCACTATCAAATCTCCGATGATCGGAACGTTCTATCGTTCACCATCGCCTGATAAACCAGCGTTCGTTGAAGTTGGAGATGATATTAAACCAGGAGATCAAATCTGTATTGTTGAAGCAATGAAGTTGTTCAACGAAATTGAAGCCGAGGTTTCTGGTAAGATCGTTAAGGTATTGGCAGATGATGCAACTCCAGTTGAGTACGATCAGCCTTTATTCTTGGTAGATCCGTCATAAGGTAACGACTCGTTAGAGTCTTAAATCCCGAACAACATGTTTAAAAAGATATTAATTGCCAATCGTGGTGAAATTGCTCTACGAGTAATTAGAACTGCGAAAGAAATGGGCATTAGAACGGTTGCGGTTTACTCTACTGCTGATGCAGATAGCTTACACGTACGTTTTGCTGATGAGGCTGTTTGTATTGGTCCAGCGTCTAGTACGGATTCGTATTTATCGATTCCTAACATCATGGCTGCTTGTGAAATCACCAATGCTGATGCCATTCATCCAGGATATGGATTCTTATCAGAAAATTCAAAGTTTTCTAAGATCTGTCAAGATCATGGAATCAAGTTTATTGGGGCTACACCTGAGCAAATCGATAAAATGGGTGACAAGGCTACTGCAAAGCAAACCATGCGCGATGCTGGTGTTCCGGTAGTACCTGGCTCTGATGGTGTACTTGATACACTTAAAGATGCTTTGAAGGAAGCTAAGAAGATTAAGTACCCTGTTATCATTAAAGCTACTGCAGGTGGTGGTGGTCGTGGAATGCGTGTTGTAAGAACTGATGAAGAACTTACTGAAGCATGGGACAAGGCTAAAAAAGAAGCTGGTGCTGCATTTGGAAATGATGGTATGTACATGGAGAAGTTCATTGAAGAGCCTCGCCATATCGAAATTCAAATTGCTGGTGATCAAAATGGAAAAGCTTGTCACTTAAGTGAGCGCGATTGTTCTATTCAACGTAGACACCAGAAATTAGTTGAAGAAACCCCATCTCCATTCTTAACAGAAGAATTACGAGAAGAAATGGGGATTGCAGCTATCAAGGCTGCCGAAGCGATTGCTTACGAAGGTGTTGGTACGGTAGAATTTTTGGTTGATAAAGATCGAAACTTCTATTTCATGGAAATGAATACCCGTATCCAGGTAGAGCATACGATTACTGAAGAAGTTATTAATTATGATTTGATTAAAGAGCAAATCAAATTAGCAGCTGGCGAGAACATTTCTGGGGTAAATCACTATCCTAAAATGCACGCTATTCAGTGTAGAATTAATGCGGAAGATCCATTTAATGATTGGAGACCAAGCCCTGGTAAAATCCAATCTTATCACGAGCCAGGTGGACATGGAATTAGAATCGATACTCACGTTTATGCTGACTATACGATTCCTCCATACTACGATTCAATGATTGCTAAATTGATTACCGTAGCTCAAACTCGTGAAGAAGCGATTTTGAAAATGCAAAGAGCATTGGACGAGTATATCATCGAAGGAATTAAAACAACAGTTCCTTTCCATGTAAAATTGATGAAAAACAAGAATTTCCAAGAAGGTAATTTCACTACGAAATTCTTAGAAGAATGGGATTTTACTAAGTAAAGACTCATCTCTTATAAAAAACATAAAGCCTCGATTGTTATTTGCATTCGGGGCTTTTTTACTTTGCACTCATGAATTTGATTAAGCGTTATTGGGAACAACAACCCCTTACTCTACTTTTGGTTGTTGGATTATTCTTTCGTTTAGTAGCCGCTATCTTCTCTAAAGGCTGGGGTATGTTCGATGATCATTACCTCGTAATTGAAGCCTCTCAAAGCTGGGTTGATGATTTCGACTATAACAATTGGCTACCTTGGAATCAGGATACTGATAATCCAGTTCCAGATGGACACAGTTTCTTCTATGTTGGATTGCACTATTACTTCTTCAGCTTTTTACAGAACGTACTTGGTATTGTTGATCCTCAGGTTAAAATGTACTTTGTACGAATCATACATGCCTTCTACTCTCTTTTAACAATATCGTTATCATACAAGATCACTAAGAAGCTGAGTAATGAGCACCTTGCCAAACATGTTGGTTTATTGATCGCGTTACTTTGGTTGTTTCCCATATTATCAGTCAAGAATTTAGTTGAAATGGTCTGTATTCCGCCACTTCTTGGAGTAGCGTGGAACTTTATCAGATATGAAGAAGAAAAGAAAAATAAGTTTTTACTGTTTGCTGGGTTACTCATAGGTATTGCCATTGGTATTCGTTACCAAGCTGGTTTCTTTGCAATGGGATTTGGTTTGTATTTGCTTATCAGAAAATACTGGGCTGGAGCCACCATTTTTGGGCTAGTTGGCATAGGAACTTTCTTCCTTACTCAAGCGTCAGACCTCTTTATTTGGGAGCGGCCATTTGCGGAGTTTGGTGAATATATCCGCTACAATATTGAACATCGTGTTTCTTATTTCGATCGACCTTGGTACATGTATTTGGGTACTGTAGGTGGACTATTAATTCCACCTGTGAGCTTGATGTTAATGGCAGGGTTCGGTTATAAATGGAAAAAGTATTTAGTTCTAGTACTTCCTTCATTCTTGTTTTTTGCTTTCCACAGTTACTTCCCGAACAAACAAGAACGCTTCATTTTACCATTTATACCATTCCTAATTATTGTAGGAATTATGGGGTGGGATGCTATTCAAAAGAACTTCTCTTTTTGGCAAAAACGTCCAAAGCTCATCTCTGGAAGTTGGAAGTTCTTCTGGGGACTAAATACAATTGTGCTAATTTTTATTACTCCAGCATATACTAAACGTAGTCAAGTGGAAGCAATGTACTGGTTGAGAAACGTTGGTGACTACAATAACTTAATTGTTGATGCTTCTCATGTAGACAATCCAAGAAATCCTCCCAAATTCTATTTAGGAAGTTGGAAGGCTCATTATTGGACCACAAGAAAAACTACAGCAGAAGATGTTCGAAATATGGTTGAGCAAAGCTCCCCTGACATGCGTCCGAACTATGTTGTGTTCATGGAAGAGGAACAAGTAGCTGAACGTAAGGCAAGATTTGAAAAAGGATATGATTGTGAGCTAGATTTAGTTGCAACCATTGATCCTAGTTACATAGATGCATTGTTACATACACTCAATCCAAACAACGAAAACTTTACAACACGTATCTACAAAATCAACGAACATTGATTGTTGGATTATTGGGATTTGGACTAAACCCTCCAGAACAACATTTATACTTAGCAAATGAATTTGGTTCTTGGTTAGGTAAACAAGGTGGAACCATGGTTTGTGGTGGGTTTCAAGGAACGTTGGCAACAGGAATCTCTTCGTGCATGCAAAATGGGGGCTTCGCACGGCTCATATTAGAAAAAGATCGCGTATTACAAGTTCCTTCGGAATGGCAAAGTCTCGTTCAATATGTTGATGATTCTTCTATGAAACATCAACATATTGCAGAAAATGTGTCAGCCGTAATTGCTATTGGTGGCGGTCCTGGATCATTGAAATTGATGCAAAAAGCTGTATCCTCAGGCAAAAAAGCATTTGTAGTTGAAGGATTGGGAAACACGTATGAGGTACTTTCTGAAACAAAGGTGCTTTCACTACCTTCAATTATTCAACAATTGGGTGATGGCTTGGGTGATTGACTGAACGTCCATTCCACACAGCTCTTTTAACTCTTGAGGAGAACCATGATGAATCACCTCATCTGGTATTCCGATGGAACGAATAGTTCCTTTGTAACCATACTGAGATGCATATTCAGAAACAGCAGATCCAAAACCTCCTATTACTGTTCCATCTTCACAAGTAACGATGTGATTGTATTTATCTAGAATATGATTTAGCCTCGTTGTATCTAGTGGCTTTACAAATCGCATATCAATAACAGCAACTGAAATTCCTCTCTTTTCTAGTTGCTCAGCTGCTTTTAAAGCCTCATTTGCCATTGTTCCAATAGTAAGAACCGCTGCTTGATTTCCCTCTTTTAATTCTTCTGAAGTTCCTATCTCAACTTTCTTGAAACCCTCTCTCCAATCAATCATTTTGCCCCTTCCGCGAGGGTAACGTATTGCAACACTTTGTGCTGTAGAATCTAACTGTGCTGTATACAATATGTTTCTTAGTTCAACTTCATTTCGAGGAGCAGTTATAATCAAATTTGGTATACAACGTAAGTATGCCAAGTCGTAAACTCCATGGTGGGTAGCTCCATCTTCACCCACTAAACCAGCTCTATCAATGCAAAATATCACCTTTAAATCCTGGATGGCTACATCATGTATCAGTTGATCATATGCACGCTGTAAAAACGTGCTGTAAATAGCACAGAAAGGAATTAATCCATTTGCTGCCAACCCAGCTGAAAACGTAACGGCATGTTGCTCGGCAATTCCTACATCAAATGCTCGTGTAGGAAACTCATCCATAAATTGCTTTAACGAACTCCCTGTTGGCATAGCAGGGGTTACTCCTACAATTTTTTTATTTGATTTAGCCAACTCTACTAACGTTTCGCCAAATACATCTTGAAACTTTGGAGGTTTAACTACTGCTAAATCTTTCTTTAACACCTTTCCTGTTAAAGGATCAAACAACCCTGGTGCGTGCCACTTCGTAGCATCGCCTTGTTCGGCTGGCTCGTATCCTTTTCCTTTTGTAGTAAGAACATGTAACAGCTTAGGGCCATCTATTGACTTCAAATAGTCTAAGGTTTCAAGCAACTCAGTAATATTATGTCCATCTATTGGTCCAAAATACTCAAAGTGTAAGTCCTTGAATAAATTGGTTTTTGTGTCCGTATTTCTTAGTTGTTCTTGAAAAGAAACAGGTTTATTCAGAAACGAATTAGCTGACTCTGATAAGAAAGCGTTTAACGCACCAACACTTGGATCAATAGACATTCTATTATCGTTCAGAATCACGATCATATTTGTGTCACTTATTCCTGCATGATTCAAGGCTTCAAAAGCCATCCCAGCTTGCATAGAAGCATCGCCAATTACGGCAATATGTTGTCGTTCTATTCCTTGAATTCTATCGGCAACGGCCATCCCCAACATCGCTGATATAGAAGTAGAAGAATGCCCTGTTCCAAAAGCATCATATACGCTTTCAGCACGTTTCGGAAATCCAGAAATTCCATTCAACTTTCTGTTGGTATGAAACTGGTCCTTCCGACCTGTTAAGATTTTATGTCCATAAGCTTGATGACCTACATCCCAAATCAGAAGATCATTGGGGGTATTGAATACATAGTGCAATGCCACGGTCAATTCAACTACACCTAAAGAAGCCCCTAAATGCCCACCATTCTTTGCTACTTCTTCGATAATAAAAGATCGAAGCTCTTCACAAAGCTGCTCCAACTCTCCAACAGATCGTGACTTATAATCTTCAGGAAATTCAATACTCGAAAGAATAGACTCTGCCATCGTTAAACCAAAACTAGACTAATAATGCCCGATAGAATTAAAAATTTGTAGATGGTATTCAGTTGCTCGTAGTCGTCTTTTCGTTGTGCTCTCCAAACCAAAACAATAGCTGCTATAAAAACGATGTAGCTCATTACAAAATACCATTTCACCAGCCCAATTTGGTATGTACAATACAACAAAATAGGGGGGATGAAATTCAAGAATATAAAGCCTGTCAGAACCCATTTTGTTCTTCTTCTACCTAAATCTACTGGAAGGGTATGATATCCATAAATCACATCTCCTTTTTCTGCGGTAATGTCTTTTAAAATCTCTCTTGTAAGCACTACTAAACTCATGTATCCAACATAAAAGAAAATCGCAAAATTGATTTCTTCATAATACAGAACAATGATTAAAAATGGAGCTACTGTTAACAAAGTAGCGACAATATTTCCTACTAACACAATCTTCTTTAGTTTATGGCTGTAGAACCACAACGCAATGGAAAACAAGAAGTTAAATAGCATGACTCGCTTACTTACATAAAAGCTAAGAATCATTCCTATCGTATTAAAAAGGAAGTAAAAGTTCAAGCATGTCTGTTGACTCACTAATCGGCTAAACACTACCGTTTTTGGTCGGTTAATGATGTCTTTTTCTAAATCGTAAAAGCTATTAATTATAAATCCAGAAGCGATAATACATGCAGAAGAAATCACCATTAGATGCAAATTAGAATCTAAGAGAATTTCAATAGGATTTTCGTTTGGATTCAGCACATAAATTGACGCTAGGTATTGCGCAATCATCACTAGTAGCACATTATACCAACGCACTAACGAAAGCAGACCAAGTAGTTTGAAAACAGCTAGCCGCCACTTTCTACTAAACCCTGGTCTCAAAATCGGTAAATAACTTCGA
>DIYR01000092.1 GCA_002429085.1 Flavobacteriales bacterium UBA6049 | reverse complement strand
GTACGTAAATAGCTTCTTTTTAAGTATATAATCTTTGTTTCGCTAGACATTACAAATAAGAGGAGATACAAAACTACGTTTGCATTCCCGCATTATTTTGTAGTACTGCAATAAAGAATTTCGTAGAATAATCTTCCTCTGTTCTTCTCCTCGTAAGTGCAAGAACACAGTGGATAAGGGCTTTTCCATTCATAAAATAGTTCCTAAAAAAATATTTTAAAGTCTCTTAATAAAACTATACATTCAACCTCGGAAAAAATAACATAGTGACTATTCTTCGACACTGAAGAAGAAATTGGAAGGATAGTTTTACCATTTTACGATATAATATAACGTATACTTCAGTTATTACCCGAATGGGTAGTTTCTGAAGTTTTTTTTTATGTGCTAATTGAAAACAACAACCAATCGATGAAAAATTTACTGTTTATCCCCTTTATCTTTTTAGCTCTTCTTTCCAGATCTCAGGATTGGACAACTGTTACCAGCGGAACTACAGAAACACTTTCGAAAATTCACTTTATTAATGATAGCACAGGATTCATTTTAGGTGATAATGGAACATTGCTAAAGACTTCTGATGGCGGCAATAGCTGGAACACCATAAATACGGGCGTTACTCATAACTTAACAACTATTTCATTTCTAAATGAAAACGAAGGATACATCAATGGGTTAAGAACAATTGATGGTGGTAATAGTTGGAATGTACAATTGGAAACATCTGGCTTTGATGTGCTTATTGCTTTTGCTAGCAACAATTTAATTGGAGGAAATCCAACAAACTTGTATCAAGGAGAAATTCATAAGTCTACTGATGGTGGTACTACATGGAGTTTTGTTGTTGATCCGATAACCAATGGTATTTATACTGATTACTACCGCGTGAATGACCAAACTGCATATTTAGCTACTTGGTATAACGGTCACCTAATCAAAACAGAGGATGCTGGATCTACATGGATTGAAAACACTACGATCTTATCAGAATCTGGATACATATATGGTGTGTCTTTTCCCTCTGATGATATAGGAATAGTTGCCAGTTCTTCTAATGGAAGAATTATTAAAACTACGGATGGAGGTGTTAGTTGGGTTTCTATTTTCCCATCAACAGGAAGTGATGTTTTTGCTGCTTATGGTGTTTTTGCTACATCAATAAACGATTACGTTGTGGTAGGCAGAAATACCGAAGCTACAGGGAATCAAAAGATTTACACCACATCTGATGGTGGAACGAGTTGGACAATGAGTAACTCTTCAACTAGTAACCTAAACGATGTCTACTGTACGTCTAAAAATTGTTATGCCGTTGGAGAAAATGGCACTATTGTGACCAGATCTAACAACGTAGTAAACAGCACTACCGACCTTGAAAATGAGCAAATCAAAGTATTCCCAAACCCTACAGATGATCTTTTATATATTGATAGTAAAGAGGCGCTTGATTTAACCATTTTTGATTTAAAAGGACAACTGGTTCTATCATCAAAAACAAATCAAGGAAACTTAGATGTAAGCTTTTTAGAACGTGGTTTGTATGTATTGAAAATTTCCAAGAATAATCAAACTGTGCTTACTCAAGAGTTTTTAAAGAATTAAAACAGCCTAGTTAAAAACACGTTTAAAGTGCCAAGAAGGATTTGTTACATACTAAGCTTTCTTGACACTTTAAACATTAAATCTGTAGGTAACTCACTCTCTATTTCAACTATAGTTAAGTATCTAACAGTCTTGTTTTTTTGGGGAGCATGGCTTCATTCTTTTCTTCATGGCTCTCCATATCTCTTAAAATGGTATCTAACAGTTTTATAGCATCATTGATATAAGCTCCTTTATTCAACATAACACATTCTGCTTTTAAGGAGGTAGTAGCATCGGTTATTTCAGATCTAGAAGGCAATCCTTTCTTTGCTAAATTCTCGAGTACTTGAGTTGCCCAAACCACGGGTACATGTGCTGCATCGCATAGAGCTAGAATTTCTTTCTGAACCCACCCTATATTATTCCATCCAGTTTCAACGGCAAGATCTCCACGGGCAATCATTACACCAATAAAGTGTGTTTTCATTGCTGTAAGTAGAATCTCCTCTAAATTATCAAAGGCCTTTCTTGTCTCAATTTTGAGTATGATACTTAGCTTGTCTTTCACTCCTAATTTCTCAAACTCTTGAAGTAACTCTTCTACGTCTTCTTTACTGTTTACAAATGAAAAATTCACCACATCTGCATGCTGTGCTATAAACTGTAGGTCTGTTTTATCTTTTTCGGTTAATCCACTTATTCCCAAATCTGCTGTAGGCAAGTTTATGCCCTTTTCGGCTTTTAATCTAGCACCTTGAACTTTGGCTCTAGTAATTCGCACATCAAATGATGTAGGATTACACGCAACTATTACCCCTTCTATTTTACCATCGTCAAAAAGAATAGCATCTCCTTCTTTTACTCTATCAAACACCTTAACCTCTGTACAAGAAATGTATGCCTGTTCTAGCACATTCCCATCTTCATCAAACAAGGCAGGTTTTCCTAAGATATCTTCTTTGCAAACTGTAATATGATCGTTTACTCGTAACAAAATAGATTGCTCAATTGATGATAAATCTCCAATCTTTACCCTTTCAAGATCTACTCTTTCTGATACTAGTTCTGCACCCGTTCCGAGGTATGACGTATCATAGCAATTTACCCAAACTTGATCTTCTAAGGTTTTTATAACCTTCAGTATACGTTCCTTACCTCTTGAGTCATTCACATGCATTCTGTCTCCTACGCTCAGTTGATTTCGCCAAGAACTTTCAACGGGAATCATATTGGGTTCAGATTCCTCTGTGATCTTATCAACCATTACAATTAGTGCAGGGCTCACAACATTACCAGAATCGTCTCTTTCTGGCGAGAACTTCCTCACTTTAGGGCCAGGAACAATCGCTCCCGTTCTAATTTTGGGGCCAGCCAAATCCATGGTTATGGTAATTTTTCTTCCTAAAGCTTCTGATGCTTTATTCAAATTGTTGATGATTTTGAGCCAAACTTCCGTGTCGTCATGAGCACAGTTTATTCTAGCACAATTCATCCCGTTTTTTACCATATCAAACACCATAGAATAATTGTTTGCCGCTTCCGTGGGCTGAGTTACCATAATTCTAACTCTTCTGTCTTTAGATCTGTATCCAAGCAGCTCTTTGGTATGATGAGTCAACAACTTCTTGCTGTTTTTGATGGAAAGACCTGACTTTACCTCCACCTCTGTATTTTGCCCAGTTAGACTTTCTAGTATTTGCCTTGTGAGTAACAAACTGGCTTTTACATGACTTCCTGAATTAGCCAATCTAGACATCCCTAAGTTCTTAAGTCTTTTCTGAGTTGCTCTCAAATCTACTGTTCGCAATGCACAATAATGAACTAAGTTTCTAGCACTTTTACGATACGACTCACACGTTGCATTGATCAAGTGTTCGTTGTTCTTCTCTTGCTCATTAAGAATTGCTAAAATCTCATCGATTTGCTGAATCACTAGAGTGACTTTGTCTTGTTTTACCCTCATTTTGTTATCAACTAAAGCTTCAACTTACAGGAAGGGAAGGTATTGAATAACTCTAACAAAGTGAAGTGCACCTACCAATAGTTTCTTCTGTATCAGTTTGTTTTTTTGAACCAACTATCATCAAGAAAAAACAACTCCTCCACCCGATCAAAAAGAACAATAAACACCTGATAACTAATGCTTTTAAAACAAGCACCTGATACCACGTTCTATTCTTTTAGTGGTATTTTATCAACTTGAGAAAAATCCACCGAAAGTGTTCGAACATTTTTAGCTAGATACCGTAGATAATAGTGCTCACTGACTCCCAAAAAGAAACGTAAAACCAAAATCAATGGATTTATCTAATAACATCAAAGGAAAAGTAATTGTAATCACTGGTGCTAGCAGCGGTTTAGGAGAAACTTCTGCAAGATACTTAGCTGAAAAAGGCGCTAACGTAGTACTAGGCGCTCGTAGAACCGATCGTTTGGATAAAATTGCTTCTGAGATTAATGAAGCTGGAAACGGAAAGGCTGAATTTGTTCAAACAGATGTTACCAAAAAAGAAGATGTACAACGTTTGATTGACAAAGCTGTAAGCACTTTTGGGAAAGTAGATGTGATGGTTAACAATGCCGGATTAATGTCTATTGCTCCTTTAGCTGCCCTAAGAGTAGATGAATGGGATAGAATGATAGACATCAACATTAAGGGCGTACTATATGGTGTTGCCGCTGCCCTACCCATTTTCCAGAAACAAGAATCGGGGCATTTCATTAATGTGTCTTCTGTAGCTGGCTTAAAAGTATTTGGAGGTGCATCTGTTTACAGTGGAACAAAATTCGCAGTTCGTGCAATTTCTGAAGGTTTACGACAAGAAGTAGGAGGAAATATTCGTGTAACAACATTAGAGCCTGGCGCTATTGAATCTGAACTGAAGCATGGCACTACTCACAAAGAAAGCTTTGCAGGCGTAGACGAAATGTATCGTACGTCAGCAATATCGTCAGACTCTATTGCTAGAACCATTGCATTTGCCATTGAACAACCTGCAGATGTAGATATCAACGATATTGTTATTAGACCAACTGTACAAACATTCTAAGAGACCATATTTAATAACGAAACAAAGGGCTTCCATCTAACAAGTTGGGGCCCTTTGTTGCTTATGCATTTAGTATTCATTATACACAACTGCCAACTTATCTGTGCACGCTACTAACAAAACTGGAGGAAAACCTTTCTCCTATTTTAATAGAGCAATACTGCCATGACCCTACTCTTCTCAAACCGATTTTATCACAAGCTTTCTTTTCTCTAAACTCTAGTTTCTGAAATCTAATAACTAAATTAGAGGCACTTCAACACCGCGATCACTTACTAGTGACTCTCTGAGAGAAGTAATTTTAACACAGGTGTTATAGAAAAGGTAAATGCAACAGTATACTTATGCCATTAAAGAATCATAAAGTGAAAAAGAATTTTAAGATCAAAGCTGAAGACATAAGAAGAATAATTCCAGCAATGGGTGGTTGTATGGCGACTGACAAGATAACTGTTGATGGTCTTAAGGTTGGTTATATGTATCGTGAAGAATCAGATTTTGAAGTAGATAGTGGATGGAGAATTTTCTCAGGAACAGAAACGCAAGACTATGTTGACAATTCAAATAACACTGAAATATATGACCTAAACACTATTGTGAACTACGACCCATCAATCGTCCCTTATCTAGATTCGCCAAATGGAACAGAACTCGAAAGAATACCAGGAACGGATAAATTCAATAAAATCTAAGAGTGACGTTTCATATTATCATTCACTGTAAACTCAAGAAAGATAACCAAGAATTCTATGGAAACGTAATCGGTGCGTACGCTTCTATACTAATTGATTACAAAGACTATGAAGGTGTAATGGAATTGTCAAAGTATTACGTAGATGATAATGAATGGGAAATTATAGAACTTGATGATGAGTATTTTACGTTCGAAAACAAGTAAGATTTACCTGATGACTATCAACAGTATTTTGACGAAATAACTGAATATGAATATTCAATGACATTCAACACCTATGACAGCGAAGATGGTGACGAAGAATAAAAAACGGCATACAACAATGGCTATAAAGCATAGGCCTAACCAAACTGTTCCTACGCTTCATAACCGGAACGTTGGGCACAATGAAAAAAACTAAATATGACATCTACAGAATTTGAAAATCACAAGCTCATTGAAAAGTTGGAGCAACTAAATGCAAAAATGAACGATAAAGATTTTCATGAGCTTACAGGTGTTGACAATATAAACCTGTACTCAATGTTCTTCGGATCATTGCGCATAGCCAAACCGTTATTCACAACTATGAAAAGATTATCAAGTCTCCTCCTATTTATTCCGTTGACATCCTGCATGAATACAACTAATAATGTACAGGATCACAACATAAAAACAGAAGATAAAATAGAAAAGACTGAAACAGTACAATTTAACACGCTTATAAAAGGAACTGGAAGTCCTACTATCATTTTTGAATCGGGGTTGGGAACCCCACTAGGTAATTGGGATAAAATCCAAACATCTATTTCTACCAATTACAGAACGATTTCGTACGATAGAAAAGGAATAGGGCAATCACCAGCCACAGATAATCCAAGAACTATCGAAAATTTAGTGAATGACTTAGACCTATTAATCCGTAAAAATAAAATTGATGGGCCTATTGTTTTAGTCGGCCATTCTCTTGGAGGCCATATTGTTAGAAAGTATCAACAGCTATATCCTTCTAAAGTGGTTGGATTATTCTTAATCGACCCAACAAATGAATATCTATATGACGAGGTTTTCAAACAGATGTCTCCAGAGTCAGCAGATTCCATGAAAACAGCATGGGATAATAGTTTTAAAAAACAACCTGTTGGAGTTTACAATGAATGGAAAGAAGCTTATGAGATTGATCAAATAATGCGTCAATGTCCGTTTCCCAAAGATATCCCAGTCACCATACTTTCGTCTTATCAAGAGAGTAGTTTTCTAACCAAGAAAAATGCTCAAATCAAGAAGGAACTTTATTCAGATTGGAAACAAGATAAGCCCAATGTAACCATACTAAATACGAATAATAGTGGCCACTACATCCACTTAGGAGAACCTGAATGGGTAATCACTGAATTAGAAACATATCTAATAGATTTGGAATAATGTATCACTGCATTTTCATCACGTAGAGAAATAACAAAGAATATTGATGCTTATTAATAAAGTCAAACCATTTACAACATACAGCATGACAATTTTGATATTGATCCTAATTCAGTCATGCATCCCTCCTAGTACGGATCAAATTGAAAAGATTGATACTCCAAACAATTCAAAAATCAAGGATTTTGGAATTAAAATTACTGGGCAAATCATTTATCAATTCTATCAGAAGTACGGCTTTACAGATTTAAAAGAACATCTCATTTTGATTGTAAAACCTGAAAATGTTGATCATATATCTACTGACTTACCTTTTGATTCACTTGACATTAAAAGGGTTGAAAAAATTGACATGCAAAAGTTCATAAAGGACAAGCCAATAATATTCGTTTATGAAAAGAATATGCACACTGATATAAGGCTTGAATCAGAGGAATATGATTCAGGAAAAGAGAAGTTGGTCTTTCACGAAAATGGCAAGTATGAATTGATTCAAACCGATTCAACTGAGACCATTTTTGTATTTGACAGTCAAACAGGGTTACTATATGCTGAATCGAAAAAACAAAGTAACGGCCACTAACAAAACCAATATGTAATACGCTTTTGATACTACTTACAGTCAAAACCTAATGGTTACCGCTTTCTCATTGTGGAGAAGAAAGATCTCCCCTTCTCTATTCCATTTTCAAAATTGTGTTACATTTGTACTGTAATTTTATTTATTACAGTTGATAAAAAGTAGATTTGCCATAGCGACACACATTATGACTCTGTTAGCAGACGAGCCAAACGACTTTGTTTCTTCCAAGTATATTGCTGGTAGCTTAAATATTAATCCGGTTTTAGTCAGAAAAGAACTAGCTGAATTGAACAAGCTTCACCTTATTGAGAGTAAAGAAGGCAAAGGTGGTGGCGTTCGTCTTGCAATACCTGCTAATCAGATTAGGCTTTCACAGATCTTTCAACTTGCAAAGGGAGATGATCATGTTTTAGGCTTATCTAAAAATGAACCCAACCCTAACTGCCCTATTGGTAAAAACATCAATAAGAACCTGACTAAACTATACACAGACCTAGATGCAAAAATTGAGTCCGCTTTAGAAAAGATAAACTTAGAAGAATTCAAAAATCAGTTTTAGTTTTTTTGACTTAAACTGTAACTTTTTAAATTACAGATACAACAAAATGAGAACCTTAATTATTGGAGCAAACGGAAACTTGGGTAAAGAAATAGTTCTTCAACTCTCAAAAACCGAACATGTAAAAGCTGGAATTCGAAGCGAAAGTAACTTCCTCGATTTTGAGCAAGTAGAAAACGTGCGTTTTGATTACGATGATTCTTCAACGTTCGAAACCGCACTAGACGGAGTAAGTCAGGTGTTCTTGCAAGCTCCTCCATTGGATGCGCAAGCATATGAACGCCTAACACCATTTATTGATACTTTAAAGAAAAAGGGCATTCAAAGAGTAGTCTTTAATTCAGCATGGGGAGTAGATCATAATGAAGAAGCTCCTCTTAGAAAGATTGAAAGAAAACTCATGGATGAAGGTTTCAATTATACTATACTTCGTCCGAACTTCTTTATAGAGAACTTCACATCAGGCTTTGCCGCTGCTCCTCTTAAACACGACAATGTAATTGTACACAACGCAGGAGATGCAAAACTGACTTTTGTATCTGTGATAGACATTGCTGAAGTGGTTGTTAGCTCGTTTAAAAATGACCAACATATTGGCAAAGCATACAATCTAGCCGGTCGAGAAGCATTATCACATCAAGAGGTTGCAAATCTCTTTTCTAAGAAACTAGATACAGAAATTCAAAACGTTTCTTTAACCGCTGAACAAATGAAGGAGAGTGCCATTCAAAATGGACTGCCTGAAAGCGTAGCCGATTACCTTGTTATGCTCTACTCTATTGCTGCAGAAGGACACATGGCACATCTATCAAACGATATCAAAGCCATACTTGGTAGAGAGCCAATCACATTCAACGACATTCTAAAATCACTTTAACAATGAAAAATTCAATGATTCTATTGGCTAGCATCTCACTGTTTATGAGTTGTGAGGTTGCAGACAAAACAACGACTAATAGTGAAAACACCTCAGCAGAAAACCTCAAGGTTACTGCTAAAAAAGCACAGGCTGCATTCTTTAAGCACTACAGTGCTGAAGAGGTCAAGAAGCATTTTAACGAGAACTACATACAGCATAATCCACATGTTCCTACAGGAATTGCACCAGTTCTTGAGTTTTTACCCATTTTAAAAGAAGGTAGTACCAGCTATACTACCCATCGAATCTTACAAGATGGTGACTTCATCATTTTCCATAACGCGTATCACAATGCGCAGCCATTTGGAGCAAAAGAGGTTGTAGTTTTTGACGTATGGCGAATGGAAAAAGGCATGGTAGCTGAACATTGGGATAATATTACCCCTAAAGTAGAAGAAACTGCAAGCGGACGTTCTCAAACCGATGGTTCTACTGAGATAACAGACCTTGACAAAACTGATCTGAATAAGACTATTGTTGAGAATTTTGTGACAGATGTATTGCTTGGAAAAGCTCCAGAAAACATCACTAGGTATATTAGCGAGCAGCAATATGATCAACATAATCCAATGGTAAAAGATGGATTGGATGGTCTTGCCGAAGCTATTGAGTTTCTTTCTGCTCAGAACAACATGTTTAAGTACAAAAAGATTCATAAAATACTTGGAGAAGGTAATTTTGTACTTGCCATGAGTGAGGGAGAATGGAATGGTAAAAATCAAGCTTTCTATGACTTGTTTCGATTAGAAAATGGAAAGATCATAGAACACTGGGATGTAATTGAAGAGATTCCGGCAGAGATGGCTCATAGCAACGGGAAATTCTAACAAATTCCCTTTACTGTCTCTTGAATAAATAGAACTCTGTATGCCGAGAATAATGTAATAGGACTGTCAACATTATTCTCGGCTCTCTAATTTTCAGTTTATGATGCTTCTATTCGTTATTCTAGTTCTACTGCTAGTGTTTGGCGGTGTAATTACATTTTCTAGTAAAACGAGGTTTACACCTAGAGGGAAGTTGCTAAGAAATCAAAAATTGAGCATTCATGGTAACAGCTATACCGTGCAAGAATTTGAGTTTGAAACTTATAATAGTGCTCATTCATCGTATTTCAAAATTGTAAATGAAATTGGAGGAAATGATACAATCATAGAAACGAAATACGATTTATATGATTGGTCTTACAGCTATATGCGTTATGAGAAACACACTGTAGCCATCAAATATTTTAGAAGTTTCAATAGCATTCAAATCGCTAAAAGTGATTACCCAGTAAATCTATCTTCCGTTGAACATGATAATCCATTCCTTCACTATTAAGTGTTTAATTAAAGCCTCTAAGTCAGAACTTTTTTGTTTACTTCATTCACAAATCGATCTACTAGATTTTATAACCACACTGTGCTCTATTTTCGTTGTGGATTGAGAGAAACACTTCTCACTAAAACATATAACATTGGAAGGAAGAATAAGATACGTGTTCTCAGCTAAAATGTGGAAGCATGGTGCTGAAGGTGGTTGGCACTTTGTTTCTTTACCTAAAGAAATCTCTTCAGAAATTAGAGAACACTTAAAGTGGCAAGAAGAAGGCTGGGGACGTATGAAAACAATTGCTCAAATAGGTCAAGTAAAATGGGATACTGCCATATGGTTTGATACCAAACATGACACCTATATACTTCCAGTAAAAGCTGATGTTAGACGAAAAGAAAAGCTGGCAATAGATCAGAGTATTGACGTAACCCTTTGGATTTAATGCAAGATGCTTCTACTCTATTTTGAGTTATTACAAGACTAAAAGCTTACTTCTCCACTTTACTAAAAACCAGATTTATTTACCTTACCGCTTCTACACGTAAACATGAATCTTTCTCCGAAAACAAAAAGAAACATCTCTAAAATTGTACCCTTTGCAGTTATTTGGGTATTAACTGGTTGGGTTATCATTATTACAGAGCTAGGTGTTACACGGTCAGAGAACTATAATCCAGAAACAGACATCTCATTCACAATACCTGTACTAGTTTTTGCCAACCTTGCTAACATTGTGGTAGGCTTGTTAGTAGGAACGTTAGAAGTAATCTACTTGCAGCGTAGATTTGTCAACCATACACTCAAAACCAAGTTCTTAAACAAGTTCTTGATCTACTTTGTCTTATTTATTATCATAATTATTCTGTTCTATCCAATTGCATTCACCATAGAATCTGGTATTGCTTTAACCGAAATGGATGGGTGGAACAAACTCGGCAGATTCTTGGTGAGCACCACCTTTCTAACTACCTTATTTCATCTAAGCCTATCCTTGTTCTTATGTCTTGTATACTCAGCTATTAGTGAAAATTTAGGACACCATGTTTTCTATAATTTACTTACGGGTAAATATCACCAGCCTATTGAGGAAAAACGCATTTTCATGTTTCTTGATATGAAATCGTCCACGACCATTGCCGAATCAATAGGACACATACAATACTTCCGTTTACTACAGGCATATTACGACACTATGTCTGATGCGATTATCAACTCCTTTGGTGAGGTATACCAGTATATTGGTGATGAAATTGTGATCTCTTGGACATTGAAAGAAGGGATTACAGAATCACATTGCATTCAATGTTTTTTCGACATTAAAAACTGTATAAATGCGAACAATCCCAATATAAAAGAAGAGTTCGGCTTTGAAATTGATTTTAAGGCAGGACTTCATTACGGAGAAGTAACTGTAGGAGAAATTGGTGCTTTGAAAAGAGAAATAGTTTTTACTGGAGATGTGCTAAACACAGCAGCGCGCATACAAAGTCGCTGCAATGAATTAGAATCTCCTCTACTCATCTCCGGTACCTTAAAAAATCAATTACCTCTCAACTCGTTCAATTTTGAAAGTAAAGGGGAGATCTCTCTAAAAGGAAAGAATCAGAAAGAAGAATTGTTCAGGGTAACGCAAGTTTAGTACTTTGAAAACTCCACTAAAAAAATGAGAAGAGTATATTGGATTACTTCAATGTTTACCATTTTAATCGCCATCTTGATAATACATCAAGTACATGATTACTCTACGATAAATACATGCCTTGATAATGGAGGAACGTGGAATTATAAAAGTTCTTACTGTGATCTAAAACACATTGTAGCCTTACAATTCATTAACGACTACACAGATCACTGCAACAATATTGAGGATACAATATCTCTGATTGATTGGATTTCTATGCGTGATGATGTAACACCAGCATTCGAGCAAGGTTTGTCTAACCTAATCTTAGAAGCTGAAAAAACTGATACCGAATTAGGGCCTGGATATGATCCAATTTTTAATGCACAAGATTACCCTAGTGAAGGATATATACTCGCTAAAAATTCTGATAGTTCAATGGTGTACTTGGTTGGAAAAAATCAAGAACAGTTTAAGTTAAATGTGAAGGTTATCAAAGTAGAAGACACTTGGCTAGTTGATGGCATTAGTGAAGTTAGCGCTTCCAGCACAGAATTATGACTTTTATTTGCTCCCAACTTTTAATGTTATCAGTTATCAAGATTGGCTATGAAACAGTTTTATGAGCTTCCTAAATCAGTTCAATGGACTATTGCTATTCTTCTTTTGATTTTTGGTTTTGGTCTGTTGACTCCGATTATTATAGAACCAACTTTAGGTTTGGTACTTCTCCCTGTGTTTGCTCCATTATTCAATTTAGTTTCAGTCCCTTTCTTTAGGTTAATAGGCTATTATAAATACCTCAACCCATACGTTATTTCCACTATTCAGAACAACGAACAGTATGATCTTCACAATGTATTCACCTTTGACTATCTGGTAAATTTCACTTGGGCTGATAGAGGAAAAACGGCTCAAAGAACTCTCCTATTACACTATTTTAAAGCTCTAATTACCATTATTGAGCGCATTGAGAACAAGGAGTTAAGCCCAGATGTGAAAATCATTGGACACAGTTATTTCTTTAATGATAGAACTGCTAAGAAACTTGGGTTTACTGTGCACAAAGCTGGTTCTTTTTGGATCATTAATTCTTGTTTACAGTTCATCGAATTGAGCTATCTATACTCTTTTAGCCAAGGTAAATGGGCTTTTCCTAAATTTTGGAAAGTGAAACGTGCCGAAATCACTGGTCACAATTTAGTAAAACAAAAGAAGAATTTAGAAGTTCTTGTTACTAGACTGGCATCTCAAAAAAATAAGTAGGCAATTTCTTGATTTCTCAATCACTCATGCATTTGTATACAACTAGATCAAAGACGATATGTAATGGTAAGAAGTAGTTTTAGCATATTGAAAGTCAATATGAAGAATGATTAAATGTTAAGAGTTATACAATAAATTTGATCCGTAATTCTGTATAATTCAAGCTTAGTAACGATTAAACCAATGGAACATCTACTTGACGAAAACACTATACCCCCAATTAAACCCCGCAGTGGGTGGGTTGCCTTTTCTCTATCTCTACTCTTTCCAGGACTTTCTCAAGTTTATAATGGTCAGCCAAAAAAAGCTGTTCTTTTATATGGAATACTCTTACTGTTTCCTTTCATATTTGGATTAACTAGATGTACAACAACATTTTATGGACTCCTCTCTCTATTTACTATTGAGTTAATAACTAGAGTCTACATAACTGTAGATGCTATAAGACATGCCAATAAGCAAAAGGAATACATTCTAAAATCATATAACACGTGGTATTATTATTTGCTTATTGTAATTGGTATGGTTACGATCTCTTTGCTCTATAACATTACAGACATACTAGGAACACAAACATTCAAGATCCCAACTATTTCAGGCCATCCTACAATCCAAGAAGGTGATTGGGTTGTTGCGGACTTACGTGCATACCAAAATACCTCCCCCGATTATGGAGATATAGTAGTGTTCACAAAACCTGATGGGCAGATTTACACATTTCGAATTGTAGGTTTACCGAACGATAACATTGAAGTTAAAGACAACTCGGTTATTATCAATGGTAACTTAGCTAAGACAACATTCATACGAAAAACTCTATCTGAGGGGTTGCCAGCACTTGAGTTTGAAGAGGAACTTCCAAATGGACATAAACACTCAATATACAAATTCGAGACCAGTCTTGTTGGTAAAAAATCTACCATAACTAATGTTCTTGTTCCTCCAAATAGCTATTACCTACTAGGCGATAATCGAGATAATGCAGCAGATAGTCGGTATGGAGGTTTTGTAAATGAAAATGACATTAATGGACAGATTGTATACAGCTACTGGGGAGAGTCCATCGATCGAATAAACATTGACTTCAGAGATAAATAGAAAGAAACTCGCTCTATTGTAAGGTGTGTTTTACCCTTTCATCGATTGCATGTCAATTACAAATCGGTATTTAACATCACTCTTTAGCATGCGTTCATAAGCTTCATTAATCTCTTGCATTTGAATCACTTCTATATCTGATGTGATGTTGTGTGTTCCACAGAAGTCAAGCATTTCCTGTGTTTCTGCAATTCCACCAATCAATGAACCCGCAACAGCTCTTCTACCTCCAATAATTCTACCACTATGCATCATGCTCTCCATATTGCCAATATAGCCTACCAGCACTAGTGTTCCATTTACTGAAAGTGTATGCAGATATGGGTTTAAATCGTGCTCATAGGGTACTGTATCAATAATTACATCGTACTGATGCTTCACGGCCTGCATTTGCTCTTCATCTGTTGACAAAACAAAGTGATCTACCCCTAATTGTTTCGCATCTTCTTCTTTTCTAAGAGAACGTGAAAACAAGCTTACATCGGCTCCTAAGCCTTTCGCTAGCTTTATAGCCATATGGCCTAATCCACCCAAACCAACTACCGCTACTTTACTCCCCTCCTTCACATTCCAATGGCGTAATGGAGACCATGTTGTTATACCTGCACATAGCAAGGGAGCAGCTCCAGCTAAATCTAAATTCTCTGGTAATGTCAACACAAAATGCTCATCAACCACTACCGACTGAGAATACCCGCCAAAAGTTCTTCCTCCTAAGTGTTTATCTTTTCCATTGTATGTGCCTGTAAAGCCATTTTGACAATACTGTTCTAAATCTTGCTCACAACTCGGACATGTTCTACAAGAATCTACCATACAACCAACAGCAGCATAGTCGCCTACCGTTACTTTAGAAACTTTGCTACCAACTGATATTACTTTACCAACAATCTCATGGCCTGGAACAACTGGATATTCGCTTCCACCCCAGTCATTACGAGCTGTGTGTAAATCTGAATGACAAACGCCACAATACATAATTTCAATTTCTACATCTAGCTCACCGACAGTTCTTCTAGTTATTTCTAACTCAACTAAATCTTCTGATGGTGCATGAGTACCAAAGGCTTTCACTTGTTTCATAGCACAAAGAATGAGAATTTATTTATTCCGTAAAGCAATAAAAATGTTGTTAAGCAACTTATGAGTTCGCAATTCATGTAGATGTAGGCACATAATTATTATGAATCTTTGCAGCATGCTCGGTATACAAAAATTACTAATTACACTCATCTTTACCTTGTGGTGCGCAGTCACATTTGGTCAACAAAACTGGTCTAACACAAACTATTTTCTGGTAGATTCATTAAATGAGATAGCTCTTTCAAGTCAAGACTCGACATTAATTCTAACTACCGTAAATGAATATCATTCTGCAAACCACGATACTAGTAAATTGGCAATTGTAGAGGGGTTAATTGATGCATGCTGGAATGATAAAGTATGGCCGCGCTACAATTTATATATGCTAAAAAAAGCCACCGAATTAACAGATCAGGTTGAAATCGGATCACCTGAATGGCGTAGATACTTATACTATAAAGGAAGTGGAAATGGTGGCATTGGCTATAAATTTGATGTGCTAGGAAAAACAGATTCGGCTACAGTTTACTACTTAAAAGCTCTCTCGTATTTTGAAGAAGGAAACCACCCACAAGGTGAAAGCCTAATTTACGATGCACTTGCTACTATTTACGAACTCAAAGGTGATATACGAAGAGCCATTGATGTTTACAACAAATCTCTACAAATAGCTGAAGAAAACCACGACTCTCTAGCCATAGCTAATGTTGCTGTTAGCTTAGGCGATTTGCATGGTCAGCTAAGAAACTTTGAACTGAGCAAAAAATATTACCGCTTAACAATGGCTGCTGCCAAAGCATCTAACCAAAAACGAATTGAAGGTTTTGCTTACACCTCTATTGCCACCGATTATTACGATAACTACGAGTTAGATAGCGCAAAAAAACTCACCAGAATTGGGCTACAGATTTTAGATGAGTCTGGAAACGAAAATGCCAAAGGCAATGGCTTTAACATGCTTGGAAATATTGCTTTTTTTCAAAACGATTTAGATTCTGCCCGCTACTATTTTGAGGAAATGCTCAACATTGCTTCTCAAAACAAACAACCCGAAGACGCTATCATGGCACATAGTAATTTGAGCAGAGTTGAATATGAAGCCAAAAACTACTCGCAAGCAAAACACCATGCACAAATTGGATACAGCATTGCAAATGCTAATAGCTTTCCTAGCCTAATAAGCAGAACTTCTAAAGATTTGGCTGCCATTTATGCAACTCAAGGCAATGGAGACTCTGCCTACAAATACATGCTTGAATACACTACCCTAAACGATAGTATAAAAAATGTTGCTCTAAAAAACGAAGCCCTTAAACAGGCCATTGAATACGATTACGAGAAGCAGCAGGCAATAGAACGAGCAGAACATAAAGCAGAACTTACCATTGCTGAAGAACGTGAGTTTAGGCAAAGAATAATTATTTGGGGAGTGGTTATAATTCTTATTCTAATAAGTATTGCCCTTGTAATGAACTTTTTTAGGCTAAAAACCATTAGAAATCAAAAAGAAGCTCTTAATCAAGCTTACCACGAGCTAGAGTTAAACAAGAACGATAAAATTCTAGCATCAAACCTAAAGGCATTGCAAGCACAAATGAATCCACACTTTATCTTTAATGCGCTAAATTCTATTCAAACCTTAGTACTACATGGCGATGTAGACAGCTCTTACGACTACATTAACAAATTTGCCCTATTAATTCGTGAAACACTTAACTCATCTGAGCAAGAATTTATTCCGATAAATAAAGAAATTGAAACCTTAGAAACTTATTTAAAACTAGAAAAATTGAGGTTTAGAGACGATTTTAACTATACCATCAACACAACTACTAATCTGCCTGCAAAGTATATTCCACCAATGCTCATTCAACCATTTATAGAAAATGCGTTAAAACATGGACTATTTCATAAAGAAACCAACAGAAAATTAACGGTAACAATTTATGCTACAGATACCCTTATTTGCGAAATAGAAGATAACGGCATTGGTAGAGAAGCTTCGCGAAAGATGAATCAAAAAAAGAATAATGAACATAGATCTTTTGCCGTAAGTTCTATCAGTAAACGATTAGCATTACTGCAAGAAAAACTGAAAGTAAATATTGGTATTGAATATGAAGACTTAATGAAAAACAATGAAGCTTGCGGCACAAAGGTTACCATTAGAATACCCATGTATAACCATTCCTCAAATAAAGCTAACAACTAATAAAATATCTGTATTCAATTCGTTCTTTTAGTCTTTATTGCTTAGCATGAAACAAATACGCGCCATCATAATAGACGATGAAGCTAGTGCCAGAGAAAACCTCTCATTATTACTTAATAGGTTTTGCCCAAACATAGAGGTTGTTGGAACTTTTAACTTGCTTCAAAAAGGAGTTGCTTTTATTAAAGAACAACCAATAGATGTAGTTTTTCTGGATGTAGAAATGCCAGAAAATGCAGGTTTTGAAATTGTAGACTTTTTTGACGAAATTAACTTCGATATCATTTTTTGTACCGCCTACGATCAATATGCTATAAAGGCTTTTGAACTGTCTGCAATAGATTATTTACTAAAACCAGTAGATGTTAGCAGATTAAAACAAGCAGGGCTAAAACTACTTGAAAAACAAATTTTTAGAACTTCTAAAGAGCAAGTAAAGCATATTAACGGATCTTTTAGAAACACACTAAAAATTGTTGACAAAGGTGAACGTGTGTTTATACAAAAAGCAGATATCATTGCCATTGAAGGGCAATCTGCCTATTCTAAAATTTACACAACACAAAAGAATTATACTGCCAGTAGAAACATTGCCCAGCTAGAAGAAGCATTAAAGAGCGATCGTTTTTTTTATCGAACTCAAAAATCTTGGATTATTAACCTAGACCATATACAACAGGTAAATAAAACAACAAAAACAGTTCTACTTTCAAATGCCATCGAAGCAAAAGTCTCTCGTCAAAAAGCAAAAGATTTTTATGATTTAATGAACCTGTAATTACACTTACTCAAATAAATTACGCACTTCCTCAAAGCTATTTCAGCTGCCAGTTTATCAGCCCTACGTTTGATTTCAGAATTAAAATACAAATCAGACAATTTTGGTATGAAACAGATTTTACTCGGTCTTGGATTGATCATAAGCAGCTATTTAGGAGCACAAACCATTATTTATGTAGATAAAGATGCTACAGGTTTAAACAATGGTATATCATGGGCTAGTGCTTACACGAGTTTAGAAACCGCTTTAAATAATAATAACGTAACTGGTGCACAAGTTTGGATTGCAGAAGGAACCTATACGCCATCTTCGCAAACGAGCTACTTTCACATTCGCCATGGTGAAAAATTATATGGTGGTTTTAACGGAACCGAAACTTCATTTTCGCAACGTAACCCTGCAATGTATGAAACACGATTAAGTGGCGATATTAATGGAGATGATGCTTCAGGTAATACAACAGAAAATGCCTGGAAGGTTATTAGAGTAAACCCTTTGCCTGGTTCTTCTAACGGTGAAGAAATAATTGAGCTAGATGGTTTAACCATTTCTGATGCCGTTTACTCTAGTGGCGCTGGTGGTGGTGTTGGAGCCGATTACCCAGGTGTTTACCAAAAAGGGATACGCATGTACAACTGTATCTTCGAGAATAATGTACAATATTATGCTTCGGCTTTTAGCTTTTATACAAGTTACCAAGATCCTGTTTTAGAGGTTTCGAATTGCATCTTTAGAAACAACCGCAGTTTTGCAAATTATTTACTAGAGTTTAGAGTTACCTATAGCTATCAGAATGACAGTTATGCAACCTTTACCAATAATCTGTTTGAAAACAACGATATTATTCTTGACGCAAGCTCTGGTGGTGGAATCGGTGGACGATTTACGAATTTATCTACAGATAAATTTTACATTCAATACACCAACAACACCTTTATTGGCAATAAAAATGATGCAGATAACTTCTATAAAACCTTGTTTGTTTTAGAAAGAGCCAACAGCTTTAATTCAGATGTTATTGTTGATATGGACAACAACCTATTCTTTGACAATGTGAATTTAGACAGCATTGCCATGAATAACAATGCGCTCACTTACACAAAATATATTGGTGCTAACTGTAAAAATAATGGTGGTGACTGGAATCAACTAAACAACTTTGTTGGAAGCATAATAAACACTGCTTCTCCATTTTTAGACTTCGCTGCAGGCGATTTTAGACCAACAACTACTTACGCAACTCAAGGAGATACCGCTTCTTATCTTTCTACTTGGACAGATATTGATTTAGCGGGTGAAGATCGCATGGATTACGTAAACGGAACAATAGCTATTGGAGCTTACGAAAGAGGTTTTGTGTGTGCTAATACAACGGCAAATATTACTGAAGAAGTTTGTGAATACTACGAATCTCCTAGTGGTGATGAAGATTGGACCGTTTCTGGTACTTACGTAGATACCATTCCAAATCAGTGTGGTATGGATAGTATTATTACCGTAAACCTAACTGTACTTGTTGACTGGAGTGTATCTACCTCAAACGATAGCACAACACTTAGCTCGAACCAAAACGGAGCATCGTATCAATGGTATTCATGTGCAAATCCAAAAGGTCCAATAGCAGATGAGACCAATCAAACGTTTACACCATCTGAACCAGGCGTTTATGCCGTAGAAATCACATTTGATGGTTGTTCTGTTTTCTCAGATTGTATTGCCATAGATAGTGTAGCAGCAGAACCAAATACTGTTACAGAAAACACATTGAATTCAAGTATTCAAATGTATCCTAACCCAGCAAAAAATCAGTTATACATTCAGCATGATTTAAATGAAACTGTAGGTTTAACAATCTATTCATTAGCAGGAACTGAAGTTGCTAGAGCTAGCGTAAACAATAATGCTACCATTCAGGTTTCTGAACTAAATGCAGGCTACTACCTAGTTAAAATAAACACTCAAAGTGGCTCAATCACCAAAAAGCTAATTATTCAATAAAACATAGCTTATAAATAATTGAAAGACTCAGTGCCAAAAGGTGCTGAGTCTTTTGTGTTTTTGCACTTACTCAATTAAAGAATACAGTAACTCAAACAAATTTCTACTTGGCTTTTTCTATCGATAGGTTTGCTTAAATAATTACAACAGAAACTCATTTAACATGAAAAAAACAGTTATTAGCGCACTTATTTTTGGCTTTGCATTTGTGGGTTGTAAAAAAGACGAAGATGACAATCAGTCTAACGTAATTTCAGATCCTACAATCGAAATTCCTGATGCCAATTTCAAAGCAATTTTGGTAAACAATCCAGAAATAAACATCAATAACGATAACGAAATTTCAAAATCAGAAGCAAGTGCCTTTACTGGAGCAATTAACGCAGCTAACTCTGAAATAATTGACGTTACAGGGCTAGCGTATTTCACCAATGTAAGCAGAATATCGCTATTTGGAAATGCCATTACATCTATCGATATATCAAATAACACCAAAGTAACACAGTTGCTTTTAGAAAATAATCAACTAACGGCTATTGATGTTTCTGCTCTTCCTGTTCTAACCGATTTTAAATGCCATAGCAACCTATTAATAAGAGCCAATGTTGCCAACGGAAACAACAGTTACATGACCAGGATGGAGGTTCAAGGAAATCCAGATTTAACATGTATTACAGTAGATAATCTAGACATTTCTTTCAATGGCTGGATAAAAGATTTTGAGGCTGGATACAGCACCAATTGCAACTAATACTAGCACACATTTAAGTTAAAAATCTACTGTTTTTTTTAAATTACTTTATGTAGATGCAGATTCCTCAAAGAATTTCACTTGTTTTAGATGTGCTAAGAGAATAAAGATTGGGTTAATTCATTTTCTCAAAATACAAGCCCATAAGTTCAAAGCCTACAACCACATTATTTTGATCTCTAATGAGTTTAAATGGACTAATCGCTATCTCTAATACTTCACTTGAAAGAGAACTCACTTCATATTTCCAAGCACCATTTCGATAGGTTAGATACAAGCCATCGTTTTCAAATCTTAACTCTTTAACAAGCTGAAATTCTTTGTTATAATATGTTCCTTGAAGAGATCGTAGCTCTGTCTGTTTGTGCTGATATGGTTCGAACTGACTAAATCTCCAAGGCAGCCCATTATCTAACTCATCATAGGTATAATACTTTTCGCTTTCTGTAAAATGAAAGGTTACAATGGCATCATCTCCAAACAGAAATTGGTCGTTACCAACTGGAATCAACTCTGCAATTTCATTTCCATCAAGAGTTAAAACCTGTAATTTCCCTCTATTCAATTTGATTTGATTTGCTTTTCTTTCTTCATCATGCCTGTAGAAAAGATACTGCCCCTCGTACTTTTTTAATTGATCATTACTCAGCTGCACCTCATTGTAAGCTTCTTCACTCACCTTCTTTTTATGATTAGTAGAAACAAACAAATCAACCAACTCAAAATAACGGTCTTTGAACTCCCAATCAAACGTGTTTTGAGTAGAAAAAAAAGCTAAGTCCAATGTTGGAAAGTATAGGTATTTAGATACAAATCCACTAGTAATCATGCCATCAAATCCTACAGCTTCGTATCCGTTATGTTCTTCGAATTCTACCCCTAAACCATAATCAATTTGATTCCCATTGTTAAGCTTAGCTTTTGTATGCATTCTTTTCCATAATTCTGGAGTGCCAATTGTAGTATGTTTCAAATTCTGATGCCATTTGAACATGTCTCTTGGATTGGTAATTACTTGCCCATCTCCTAAGAAATGTAATCCATATTGATGTGTTTGGTAATACTTTCCATCGCTCTCCGTATAACCAATTGCTCTATTTGGTATTACTCTAAAAGCATCTCTGTTCACATAAGTATGTTGCATATTAAGTGGTTCAAAAATCTGCTCTTGCAAGAACTCTTCAAACCCTATTCCAGATACATTCTCTATAACAGAAGCGAGTAAGATGTAATTGGCATTTGTGTAGTAAAAATATTCCCCTGGCACAAAATATAATTCATCAATATTGGTAATGATATTTAGCATCATGGATTGACTGATATAATCACTATACATCACATCACATACCTCTAGATAATTATCTACCTCCTTTATACCACTGGTATGATTCAATAGCTGTTCAATGGTAGGATCTCCTTTTTGATATCTTGGTAACTCGCTAATATAATTGTATACCGGATCTTGAATTGACAGCTTTCCTTGTTCTTCTAACAGTAAAACGGCTGCCGCGGTAAATTGCTTGCCAATTGACCCTATATCAAACACTGTTTCTTCTGTAACAGGAGTAAAATAGGCTAAATTGGAACTTCCGTATTGTTTTTCAATTAATACCTCATCTGCTTGATAAACTGCAATAGAAAACCCAGGTTGATCTTTTTTACAGTTATATAGTTTGTCAATCTTCTGATCGATCTTTTGCGCATTTCCAGCGAAAGAAGTTAATAGGGCTAAAAAGAATAGCGCAACAGAATTATGCATCATCAAGCTTTATTTTCTGAGTAAATATGTCTGAGTAAATATGAAAACCTCTGAGTTTGTTTAGTTGTTTCTCAACCACTTTATTCCATCTTTCATGGCATCATCAGAATAGATATCTGGCAAAACAACAGTGTGTTCCTCTGGGTTTCCTGATGCTCCAATATCGTAAGTGGATGCTATAGTGAGATACACTTGGGTCTGTTGTATGTAGAAGGTAACAACTTCGCCATAGTCATTCGTTAGTTCACCTGATGGCTCACCAATAACTGTAGCTAAGTCAAAGGTTTTAACAGCGTCTACAAGCATATTGGCCGAAGAAAAAGTAGAAGGTCCTTGAAGTATGCATACTTTTCCATCAAAGAATAGCTCTCGTTCTACAGGTACTGTTTTAACTGAATCAAATTGTTCAATAAACTGGCCCGAAGGTGTATTTGAATATTCTGTAAGAAAAGTGCTTGGAAAGAACTCATCCCAAATACCATAATTGTTAACCGCATTTTTAACCTGATCGCTTACTTTCCACATACGCCCTGTCATTTGACGGTATGGTTTCTTGGTAATGTAGCTTAACAAGGTATCATTTAAACGAGAATCTCCTCCTGGATTTAGTCGTACATCTATAATGAGCTTATCTATGCCTTTGCTCTTCATCTCGGTAAACGACTCTTCTAAGAAACTTGAAAATTCATCTATAAACGTGCAAGAATTGTAGGAAATCAATCCAATATCGCCTTCGATTACTTCAAACGTAAAGGCCTTTTTGGGGCTTCTTTGACCTTGCAATAACTTGTTCAATCCTAAAACGCCTACTCCTTTTAGCTCAATTTCTTTGCCATCATCCAATTTGAGTTGATATGGAGGAGAAATTGTTTCATCTAAAAATCCATAAATAGAACAATATAAACCTGCTTGTTCTAGCTTAAAGTGAGGTTCTCCACCTATGTATGCTGTGTAGTTTGCTATCAACTGGTTAATGGCAATTCCATTGATAGAGATCACTCGTTTGCCTTCGGTTTGTTTCCTTTTTTGCGCTGATTTTAAAACATATACAACTCCTTTGTCTACCTTCAACTGCACAGGAAGGTACTTATACGACTTTAACTCTTGGTATATTCCTTTACTCATCCAATCTACTTGAGTATGTCCATTACTCATCAATGCAGCAATCTTCATACTGGACGAAACAAAATCTTTAGCTGCTACATGGGAACTGTCCCATGTTTGAATAAGAGAATCTATTGAATGTGTTATGTAAGAACTGTCATACCTAAAATAAGGATCGGCATGTACAAATTCTATACTTGATACAATTTTATTGATAGCAACAACTGCAGAATCTTTTGGGTAATAGATCGTGTTTTGCGCTGCCATATTTAAACTCATAAGGCAACACATAAGAATAGTTAGGCTTCTCATATACTAATAGTACGAGGTGATGAATTAGACTGCTGCACTTAACCCATCAATGATTTCATTTTCTTAAAAGAACTGAGCTAATCAACAGCTTTTCTTTAAGAAGTATCTCAAAAAAAAATGGCACACCTGATTAGATGTGCCATTTCAAATTAATTAAGACTTTGATTAGTCTTTGATCATCTTAATTGTTGTGTGCATTTCATTATCAATTAGTAATGTGCAGTAGTATTGCCCCACTGCAAAATCTGCACTATTAAAGATTGTATTCCCCATGCCTCTATCTTCTATTTCTACCACTTTAAGGATCTGGCCTTTCGTATCAGAAATTTGAAGTTTTGCATTTTCTATTCCAATTGGAACATAATACTCAATTCTAGTTGATGTATTAAATGGATTTGGATAGTTCTGGAATAAGATAGGACCATCACTAGTTCCTCCTATATCTGCCTTACCAGTTGTATTACAGCACTCTTCTAACTGACTTTCTAAAGTATCTACTCTAGTTTTTAGTTCGTTAATCTGGCTCTGTAAATCGAATAACAGACTAGCTAAATCAACTGATACTGTACCTCCCGCATCTTCAATGTTTAATACTGTACCGCTTAAACTTGCTCCTGTATTTAACTCGTTTGTACTGTCGTTGTCGTTATTCACTGTTCTCAACGAGCTCAAATCAACTGAATTTCCTTCTGATATACTTAGTGTATCGTTCGTAAACGATAATGATTGAATTTCGTTCGTAGAGTCATTGTCATTACTAACTGCTCCCCCTAAAGAAGATAAATCTACTGAGTTACCATTATCAATAGTTAAAACAGCTCCAGCTAAACTTAAATTCTGAGTATCTGTATTGATAGTGTGAGGACCTGCTACAAATCCTAGCGCTGCTACTCCCGCTGAGTCTAATTGCGTATCGGTATCAATTGCTGATAAATCAACGGTGTTTCCGTTATCGATTGTCAACTGTGTTCCAGCTAAACTCAAGTTCTGAGTATCTGTATTGATAGTGTGAGGACCTGCTACAAACCCTAACGCTGCTACTCCCGCTGA
>DIYR01000126.1 GCA_002429085.1 Flavobacteriales bacterium UBA6049 | reverse complement strand
AAGCAGCCATAGAATACGAATACAATATTGCTCAGAGCCATGATCAAATTAATTGGAAGAGAATTAGAACTTACTATCAAGCCATTTTTAAAATGAAGCCAACAGAACAAGTAGCAGTAAGCTATCTGTTTGCAAGCTATAAGTGTGGTGGACTTGAATTGTTTAAAATAGAGCTAGAGAATTTAAGGTTTGATTTTAAAAGAAATAAGCATTTCCATGCACTTTCTGGAGACATATTTACCAGTATAGATAAGGAAAAAGCACTCTATCACTTTATACAGGCACGAGATTTATCGCGTAATAGGTTAGAAACAAACTACTTTGAACATCGGATAACCAGTTTAACTTAGCTTTAAAACTCAGAAACAAAGCTTATAACGGCTTTCACAACTTCTTCTGGGGTCTCTAAATGAGGGTAATGTCCAGAATTCTTGATACGAACAACTGGAGCATCAGGAATCAACTCTTCGTAACGTTTTACAAGTTGCTCTCCTGAAATAGGATCATCAACCCCATCAATTAGTTGATGAGGAATGGTGTTTTCAACTAGGGGAGATATCCATCGTTCACGGTGATCAATTCGTTCTTGCATGTATCGAATTAAATGAGGAATCATTTGTCTTCCGTTGTCTGCAATAATCAGTTTCCACGTTTCAGAAATAAACGCTTCGCTTGGTGGATGAACCTTACTGAAGACTTTTACCATGTTTTTTCTAAACGATGACTCCGTCATTAAATTGACGACTAAAGAACCTAACGGAGAAATCAGTAATTTTTGAATAAACAACGGCTTATGAGCTTCTGGGAATAGGCCTCCGTTTAAAAACGAACACGATAACCATTTGATTCTAGATGTGCCTTCTCGTTGTCGGGCAATTAATTCTTGGGCAACAGTATTACCTAAATCATGAGCTAAAATATGGGCTTGTTCAATACCCTGCTGAATCAGCAACTCTTCTTGTATATCTGCTTGTAAAGCAACAGATAATGGTTTTCTAGATTTAGCAGATTTTCCCAGTCCGATTAAATCAGAGGTTAGAACATCGTATTTACAGGATAGAATAGGCCAAATAGCTTCAAAATCCCAAGATGATGATGGAAAACCATGAATACAAAGAAGAGATTGTCCTGCCCCTTCTCGTTTAAAAAACACGTTTAGATTTAGGACGTTGGAAAACTTCCCGCTTTTATACCAATCTTCTACAGGCATCATATTTTATGTTGTTTTACCCACTCTCTAGGGGTAATACCTTCTACTTTTTTAAAGTAATCGTTAAAGACTGATTTGGAATTAAAACCACTATCTAACGCAATTCCTAATAAGGAAAGATGACTATTTGATGGTTCTAGAGCCTTCGATTTAAAAGCTTCTAACCTAAAGTAGTTGATGTACTCTTTAAAGTTTTTACCAGTGTACTTATTAATTAACCATGACAATCTGTTTGGATGCAAATCGAGCATTTTGGCTAAACTACGCAGAGTTAAAGAACTTTCTAGATAGGGCTGTTTTTCAGTCATCAACTTTTCAGATAAACTCAAATAATCTTCAGCCTCTTTTAACGTAAAAAATGATGTTTCTGGAGTGATATCCAGAGTTTTCTTGTGCATTACATTTTCGTATGAAAATGCAGTTCCAGGAGACTTTTTTGGTAATTGACTAATAGATTGAAACTCATCTAGATCATGAATACTTTCACTAAATGGAAAGTGCCTAAAATTGGCGTAGGTACCAATCTTTTTAGATATGGCATCTTTTAATCGCTCAAATGCTTCGATGGTTCTGCCACTAAGTATACTCAAATAGTAAGGCCATACCCACAAGCTAATACGTTGTTGCTCTTTTTCTTTGGCAAGCAGTGCTGTAGTTATTGAATCATCAGGTACATTACCTTGTTTTAGCAAGTACAAGTGCCGAAGAACCGTGGCGTCAAATTGATTTTCAGTTTGATGGATGAACCCATTCAGCTTTTCCTCATCATTTAATTGAATGTAGCAAAGAGGGATTTTGATTTTTGGATGCGGAAAAGTAGAGTCTACCGCCAATGACTTATGAAACCAAAGAAGTGCTTCTTCATATTGCTTCGCATAGAAATAAATGGCTCCTTTTGTATAAAAGTGATTTGCTGAGTTTGGACTGAGGGCTAGCGACTTATCAATGTAGTGCAAAGCTTCATCAAACCGACCAATATTGATCATAATTTCAGCCATACCATCGTATCCTTCTGTAAAATGTGGATTTAATCGAATGGCTTTTTCATACAATTCTGCTCCGCCTTGATAATCCCAGTCTTTCCAGTACTTAATAGCTCCCATCACAAAATGCCCCAAGAATGATTCTTTGTCAATTGCCATTCCTTTTTTTGCAAAATCATGAGCCATTTGAAGTAACTCAGGTTTTCCACCCCAAGCCCCAATAAGTGTGAAACAATATGCTAAACCAAAGTAGGGCAATGCAAAAGTTGGGTCTTTTTCAATACTAGCTTTGTACAATTGAATAGCTTGCTGTAAGGGTACCTCAGCCCATTTTAAATGTAGAAACCGTGCTTTCAAATACAAATTGTAAGCATCTAGATCTTCAGTTGGAGCATCAACCAAATGATCTGTAATAGTTAGGTGACCAAAATTTTCTCGAATCTTATCAGCAATCAGTAAGCTAATTTCATCTTGAACTATAAAAATATCCGATAGCTCACGATCAAAATTTTCAGACCAAATATGAGTAGCATCATCCGTTCTAATGAGCTGAGCTGTAATACGAACACGTTGACTAGACTTTCGAACACTGCCTTCAAGGACGGTTGAAACACCTAGTTTTTTTCCAATGGTTCTAATATCTATGTTCTTTCCCTTGTATGCAAAACTAGACGTGCGAGCAATTACTTTAAGGCCATCTACGCGTGTTAAAGCATTAATGATTTCCTCTGTAATACCATCGCTGAAATACTCGTTTTCAGGATCAGTACTCATGTTTACGAAGGGCAGAACAACGATAGATTTATTAGACGTAAACCCCGACTCAACTTCTTTCATGATGCTTTACAAAACTATTTGTTCTACATGAACATGGTAAAACTTCAATCGATCATTTTCTCCGAATTGAGGCCAGATTTTGAATTCTAAATCCCTCTTAAATTCATCTAAAGTGAAGGTGGTTGTAGTTAATATGTATCCGCTAGAATCAACTTGATTGGCGTTGATGCTTGCTTCTGAAATTAGTTCATTACCCCAGTTTGCCGTAACATCTACTTTTCCGATTACTTCTTCTTTATTGAGACTAAGGTTTTCATAATTCAGTTTGAATGTTACACGGTATTCTCCTTTTCCAAGAAGAGTATATGGGCCTGTAGTAAAGAGTTTACCGCTAACAGTATCGGCACTTTGTACAAATTCTAAGCCAGCAGAATCTTTCTGCAGATTACCTAAGTAATTAAATTGAGAAGGTATAAACGTAGAATCGTAAAGAGTTTTTTGATACTTGCAAATCGTGAAATAGTCAAGATTAAAGGGCTCACCAATTTTTTCAAGTCTATAACCATATTCATGGTGAACCTCTGGAAAAGATTCAAACCAATCGTTTTGTATTAAGTAGATGTCGTTATAGCTAAAAACCTCATTTACAATGTCATTATTTCTATTTCCAGCCCTATCATGAGGAGTAGCTAGCAATTGATCTGGGTTGTAAATATCAAGAATGTAAGTATGCCAGTAAGAACCAACTAACCCAGCAGGCATAATAGATTCGAAAATAGCTAAACTCTTATATTTTGATTGTAAATCATTCGAAATATGCTCGTGCTTAGAACTCCATATTCCGCATAATGCAGTTAGCGTTAAAGAAATGAGTAAGAAGTTGCCTTTATGAGTCTTTCGATCTAGAACGTATGTGGTAATTAAACCAATCGCAATATACATGGTAACAAAGTACCTTCTATTCATTTCGCCATAGGCATAAACCCAATTAGCGGTTAAAAGCGCACCTGTAATTGCTAATAGATTTACGATTAAGAACAGACTAAACCAATTGGTAATAATCTGTCTTCTGTTTTTTATTAAAATGAAGAAGGCAAGAACAATTGAAACAAGAGATAACCACGAGTAAATACTCATTATGTAGTTATTTAATGTAAACGTAAGAGCTCTATAAATTTGTACAAGTACTATAGAAGAAGCATCAATAATTTCAGGTAGCGAGTTTACTAGATTAGCAGAATAACTCTCGTTTTTAACAGCAACTTCTTTACCGTATTGAATAAACAGAACACCAAGTATGAGTGCAACAATGGCAATTATCGATTCAATCCTAATAATTGATTGATAGATTCCATTCTCCTTTACATGGAAATATCCTAGAGCAATAACAAGGCATCCAATATTTACTAAAGCAAGATCTGAAGCCCATACAGCCGCTACCAGAGCAATACAGAATAGAAAGAACAAAAGGTATTTCTTGATTACGTTGAGCTGAGCAGCATATGATGTATAGAAAAGCAAACTAATCCCGATAATACAATACTGTGTGCCCATGGGGAATTGTAGAAACGATGTAAAGTAAAAGGGAGGGAAAAACCAGATAATAGCAAGCAACAGTTTACTCCACTTAGAGCTAAAGAATTGCGAAAAACCAAAATACCCTAATGTGTTTAGAATGTAATGAACTACGGCAACAGCCCAAACGGGAGCCATGCCAGTGATTGAAATTAAAAGGTGAGAAAACAATGGGATAAAACTGCCTCCACGATCTTGGCCCCAACAATAAAGAGTTCCAGGGATATCAAATTTCCAGGCCATTAACACGTTAAGTGCATCGTCTGAACCTAAGTAAGGAAATCCAATTTCTGAAAACGAGAAGAATGAGTAGGTTATGATCAATACTAACAATGAATAGTAAACAATCTCACTCTTGAAGTTTTTAATTTGTTCGATCATAGAGGGCAACAAAACAAGTGATTTTATTCGATTGACATTTTGTAGTTAACTGCAACCAAACTTCACCATTTAAGGCTGGCTAAAGCCTCTTTACTTCTTTAAGTATCAAACAAACTTTCTCCATTCAAATCAGTAGTTAAGTATTCCGTCATGGCATTTAGAAAAGGCATCATTACCTGAAATCCGTGAACTACTTTTTGCGCAAAATCCTTTGATAGCACTTCTTTATCTGTAAAAGAATGACTAACAATGAATTGCTTGTATCTCAATAGGTCAATTTCTGGATGATCTTTTTCAAAACCTTTTGGTGCAGTTTTTAGCTGTTCACCTTGTAAATTGTGATAATATGCTTTGAATTCTGGAGCAGAAATTGCGTTTCTCAAAGGACTAGAATCAGCTTCAATTTGTTTTCTAATAAGAAGAAGATCTTCTTTGTTTGGCCCCCAAAAACCTCCACCAATCATGCTTTTATTACCTGGTTCTATTCGAAAGCCAATTCCTCCTCTGCGCTGAGCACCTGCACGTTTTAAATATCCACCCCAATAGGTTTTGTATGGACTTTTATCTTTTGAAAAACGCACATCTCTATAAATGCGATGTAAAGACTTCTTACCGCTTGGAGTTTCAATCACATCAAAGCCATTCGTAAGGTCAATAACGGTATCGGCAAACTTGGCCATTTCAATGCGAGAAGCTTCGTAGCGATCTTTATGTTGATCAAACCAAGCTTTATTATTATTCTCATTTAAGTCTATTAAAAACGAGAGTGTATCTTTTGAAATGTCCGACATGATTTCCTTTTGGGTAAAAGTCGAAAAAATCTTGAATTACAAGTCAATGCACCAAGAAGATCAATTTGCTATTTTGTGTCGAACATGATTCAAATTAAAACTCGATTACTAAAGATTTCTGATGCCCCCTTGTTGTTTCAGCTAATGACTAGTGAAAAATGGCACAAGTTCATTGGAGATAGGGGAGTGAATACAATAGCTGATGCAGAAAATTACATCCGTTCAAAAATGGATTCAGATTTATCAGTTAAAGGTTTTACAAACCATGTTATTCTAGATACTAAAACAGGAAATGAGGTTGGCACTTGTAGTATTCATAACCGTGAAGGAGTTGATGGTTTAGATATTGGCTACACTATTTTAGAAGAGTATGAAGGTAAAGGGTATGCTACAGCGGCAGCTAGCGTAATGGTAGATAAAGTTTTCAATGAATATGAGGTAGATAAAGTAAGTGCCATTACTACAGATGAAAACATAGGATCATGTAGAGTTTTAGAAAAGCTTGGTTTTAACCATCAAGGTTACCTTCAACTACCAGATAGTAATGAAGAACTAAGACTTTATGAGTTGAAAGTTGAAAATGTAAGGTAGAGTTTTACTTAAAATGGCTGTATTTAGAGGGGAATCAACGTTTTTTTGAAAAAGCGAGAAGAAGAAAGTTCATACATGATAAGAGAGGAGAACACAATTTTTCACGTATTATCTTCCCCCATTCAATCATGTTTAATCTCCTTAGAGTGCTACAACTCTTTTATTGTTCCTGAAAGCGAAATGACCTCTTTATCGATTTTCAAGAAACAGTTTACCACGTTTTCATTTAGGTTGATTACTTGACTAACCCCTATATCATTTGCTTCCACCCAAGAAATAAAGAAAGAATAGCTGTTAAGCCTGTGTGTGAAATAGGTTTCATCGGCTTCTTGTCCTAATTCATCTCCTTTGATACACTTCCAGTGCAGCTGATTGCTAGATTTAAAACTCACTTGATAAATGGTATTACCGTAATTGTATTCTAGTGTTTTACCTTCTAGATTGATTTCATCAGTTGTTTCTTCATTTTGATTGGTGTTATTATTACTTGTACAAGAAGATAATATGAAGAAGATGCTTACAAGTAAAATGCTTGAAGTGGTTTTTACGTACTGCGAAATTGACATAGTTGTTTTGTTATGAGAAATACTCTCAGAGAGATTCCATTAGTTACTTTGCAAAGATCTGCGGAAAGAAATTAGGAAATATTGAACTAGTTCAATGTTCGGAAGTAAGTCATGAATTTACATGTGCCTTTTTTTAATCTTACTCAAAAACTCATGAGAAACTCCCAAGTAAGATGCTATTTGTAAATTGTTCAAACGCGATGCTATATGCGGGTATTTGGTAATGTAATCCAAATACCTCTGGTCTGCAGTTTTAGTTAAGTTATCTATCATACGTTCTTGCAAAGCCGCATGTGATTTTTGAGTCATAACCCTAAATAAGCGATCCATTAATGGTACCTCTTTGTAGAGTTTTAATTTGTCACTTTTAGAAATAACAAGCAGCTCGCTGTCTTCTAAAGCACGAATGTACATTGTAGCAGGTTGTTGATTTAAGAATGCATTGATATCACTTACCCACCAATCTTCCACAGCAAAATAGATGGTGCGTTCCTTTCCATCCAAGTCTAAAACATATTGCTTTACTAGGCCTTTCGTAATAAAAGCCTCATACCTTGGAGTTTTTCCTGCCTCCAGAAAAAAATCTTTTTTTCTAAGGTGTTTCACATGAAAACAAGCCAATATCTTTTCGAGTTCAGTTTCTGAAAATTCGAGATGCTTATCGAATTGCTCTCTTAATTGTTTAAAGGCTGAAGTCACTTGTGTCCTATTATTTTTTTGATCTATTCAAAAATAGAAATAGCGCGACTTAGGTGCCTAAACTTGGCTTTCTCTAGCATGAATAACATTAAACCTATTTTAGGTGTAATGGTAAATGCACTTAACATTTTGTTCAAACTGACAGTTCAACAAGTACGATCAAAAATAACAAAGGGAGCTTAAAGTCTCCATTTTTATCGATGTATTTAGATTAAGAGTTGAGACTTCTATTTATAGTGGTTAGTGCTTTGTTTTAAGTTATTGGTTATGATGGGGAGGGGTGCTGATTTTGAATGAATAGTGTGATGAATGAGGCGAACAACTAATGATGTTGCACATTGGGGAGACCAACTTAACTTAAAGAGAATTTTATTTAATGCACTTCCAAGGCAACGAATTTTCTTACCAACGTCAAGGATAGATAATCGTAAAAAAACTTGGATAATGTACTCTTTTTACAAATCGATTTTGGTCCTATTGACCTTCGGCCTATTGAATGTATTTCAAAGTAATGCGGCTGTTGTTTATACGGATATCACAAATGGAACGCCCGCAGGTTTAGATTTCAACGGAGATGGAAATAATGACTTTGAGATCACAAATATGAACGGAACGGGTGATTATCTAACATACTGGGCTAACGATGGTGATAATGTGGTTGCTCTAGGAAACCTCGCAGCTGGAGGCTGGGATGTAGCACAATGGCTCAATGCGAATACAGCTATTGATGCGGCTAGTAATTGGCAAGGACAAGGAGATTGTGCCATTACAGGCTGGGGAGGAACTACTAATTTTCCTTTTAACGTAGACACCTATCTAGGTGTACGCATGGTTTTCGGTGGTAATACCCATTACGGATGGGTACTTGTAGAGGCTACAGGAACTGCTGCTAATCCAACCATAACTTATAAAGAGTTTGCTTATAACGATACACCAAACGGTGCTATAGCTGCTGGAGATACTGGCGCAGGAGGAGGCACTGGCGGTGGTACCGGTGGTGGAGGTACTGGAGGAGGTGGCGTAGCCATCGCTGTTACTGCCATAAACGTTCAAGGACAAGGAGGTATTAGCACAATTACTTCGCTAGGAGGAACTCTTCAAATGGTAGCTAATGTATCCCCAACTAATGCAACAAATAGCACTGTAACTTGGTCTGTAGTTAATCTAACGGGACTAGGAACAATTAGTAACAATGGAGTTCTTACAGGTTACTTGAATGGCGAAGTTGAAGTAGTAGCAACAGCAAATGATGGATCTGGTGTTCAAGGGTCAAGGGTGATTACTATCTCCGATAACTCAAACAATAATCCTGTAGAGGTTTCATCTATTGAAGTAACAAGTGAAACAGGAAATTACACCATTAAACGGAAGGGTGGAATCTTGAGAATGCTTGCAGAAGTTTTACCAGCTAATGCGAACGTCAAAAGTGTGACTTGGTCTATTAATAACCTTACTGGTTCGGCAACCATTAACTCCAATGGCTTTGTAATTGCCAAAGAAAATGGAACAGTAGAAGTTGTTGCAACTGCAAACGATGGATCTGGAATAATAGGAAAGAAAGAACTTACGATAGAATATGGTATTCAAACCTCAGTAGAAGAACTGTTAACCGAACAGATACAGGTTTATCCCAACCCTGTAGTATCGAATTTTGATATTCTTATTCCTGAAGAATTCAGTAACCAATTTGAGGTTTACGTATTAAATGCACTCGGACAAACAGTGCATACTGCTAGATTCGAAAATCAAACCCAAGTAACTGTTGAAGCGTCTTATTTACCTAGAGGTTTTTACACTGTTTTAGTGGATTTCCAAACAGAAAAAGTGGTTAAGAAAATAGTGGTACGTTAACCTGTATCATACACCACTAGCACTTGGAACATCCCTGAATGACGTAATGTCGTTCAGGGATTTTTGTTTTAGAATTAGTCTTATTGTCCATTTTTTGAAACAGACAATGAAATCCTCCAACTTTCCAGTTCACCTAAAACTGAAGAATCTGAAACTCGAAAATAAAGGGCTTACCTTTTTATTGGAATATCACATTACTACCCTGTGGCAAATACTACTTAAAAGATACAAGCTCTACTTCCGTTTGTTTACCTCTAAGTAGATGAGTTCCAAGGTTAAATACGGACTTGTTTAGTGACTTGATCGGAAGTTGATTTGCCAAAGTAGATGAGCATAAAATCCTAACATTTAGTTTGTTACAAAGTGACTGTATACGCGATGCAGTATTGAGCACATCGCCTGAGTAAACAATCTCTTTTTTAACATTGCCCAACTCACCTGCAGTAACAAAACCTGAGTGAAGACCAGCCTTGAATACGGGTGCTACTCCATATTTATCAATAAAGTAGTCTTTCTGTTCTTCTAGATTTTCCGTGATTTCGAAAAAACACTGGATGCAATTGGCATTAGATAAACCTGTTTTATGTTCCCAACTAATAACAATTTCATCACCAATGTATTGATAGATTTCACCCTTTCTAGCTATAATACCTTCTGAAGCGACTTGAAAAGTTTCGTTTAAAAAATTGAAGTACTCAATCTCTCCAATCTGCTCTGCAATGGCAGTTGAGGATTTAATATCCATAAACATGAATATTCTGTCTTCACGTTTCGGTGTAAAATATCTACCAGTCAAGAACCTGAAAAAGACATTCGGATCGTATTGGTCTCGAATAACCAAGAATAGTTGGGTTAGGAAGATTATAAACAACCAGAAAAAAAAGTTCGGAAGAGCTCTAAAAGAAGTAAACGTATCGGCAATGACACTAGAGATTGAAATGTTTGCAGGAATTAAAACGCTTGTTGTTCTATAAATGTAGAATAAAGCAACACCTATCAGCATGATTGTAAAGGTGTAGCTTATCGCGATATAAGAAATGGCTCTTAGAAACCCTATTTTACGAAGCCAATTTCCCCAAACAAATACTAACGAAGAACCCATCGTAAGGCCACCTAGTAGAACTCCAACAAATACTGTAGAAATGGAAGGCAATTCCATGTAGGAGTTGTCAACGCAGTCGTTATTGAGTAGGTGAGCATACCTGTCGGCATATTGAAGTAATGACAAGATCAACCAAAACAATGTGATGTAAAGAACTGAAAGAACCTTCGTTCTTAATTGGTATGAAGCCTTTATTTGTATCAAGTTGAGTTAAAAGTTTAGGCAAGTAAGCTAAACAAAAAATAGCTCTCCTAGCTTGGAACATATGTAGCAAATGTATAATAGCCAGATAGTGTCATTGATAATCCAGACCTACTACAAAATGATGTAGATAGGATTGAAATGGATATAGAGTGATTCTCGCCTCATTCCTAGCAATTGTTAGTAGGCAGCTCATGTCTAAATCTATTGCTGATCTTAGGCTTACCATGAAAGTTTTCTACTATCTTCAACATTCATGATACAGCATCTGTCGTTTCTGAAAAATAGCTGGTATCCAGAACGATATCATGGAAGTAACGTTGATCATAGCTTTTTTGAGGGTTGGTACTTTAAGGTAGAAGATGCAAGTGGAGAAGCAGTTTACGCCTTTATTATTGGTGTCTCAATGAGTGAGGATGGCTGCAAAGAAGCATTTATTCAAACAGTTGATGGTGTTAATCATCATGCACAGTACTACAAATTTCCTTACCACATTTTTAAAGCTGCTACAGATCGATTCTTTGTTCAAATAGGAGAGAATACGTTTAGTAAAGATCAAATAGTATTGAAACTGCCACATTTAGAGGGTGAATTACGCTTTAGTAATCATTTAACGTGGGTGAAATCGTTATTGGCTCCGAACGTCATGGGAATCTTGAGCTACTGGCCGTTTTTAGAATGCAATCATGGCTTAATAAGTTTGAGGAATACCGTTAGTGGAGGCATCCGAACTGATAAACAATATGTGTCTTTTGATGGAGGGGTAGGGTATATAGAGAAAGATTGGGGCAGCAGCTTTCCAAAGGCTCATATTTGGTTGCAGTCAAACAGATTTCAAGATAAAACGACTTCATTATCTGTTGCTATTGCAAAAATGCTAATAGCTGGAGTAGAAGTGAAAGGCTTTGCAGCAGTATTAATGTGGCGTGGGAAACAATTTCTTTTCTCTACCTATAATCTTTCTACGATTCATACAGTAGGTAGTGAAAGCCACATGGAGCTAGAGTTTAAATCTAGAGAATACAAGCTTCTTATTAAAACAGAATACAAAGATTCGGTTGTTCTAGTGTCTCCAAATAGAACGGGCATGTTTGGTCGTGTAAAAGAATCTTTGAACTCAGTAGTTGAAATTACTCTGTCTGCAAATCAAACGAAAAAGTGTCTTTACCAAGATGAAGGAGCCAATGTGGGGCTAGAGGTTTTTGGTAATTGGTATTAGTTTCTATTTAGTTTACTCCGTATACCCAAAGCGGAGGTGTGTTAGATAGAATAAATGAATGCTTTTTAATAGGTAACTTCTTGTAATAAGGTTTCATGATAAATGGCATGTAAGTGAAAAATCTGAAGATGGCTCCTTTATTTGTTTGGCTCTTAATGGCTTCTACAATATCGTTGAAAACGCCTTTAGGCATTGCAAAAGGTAAGCCTGACACTATTAAGTCAACTTTATCAATTCCGTTGGACTTCAGTATCTTGTTTAGGTCTTTGGCATTATCATTTACAAGAATAATTTGATCTTGAAACTTGCTATGAAGTATTTCTTGATACGATTCTTCTATCTCAATTAGAATCACCTTAGTATTTGGTTTACTCTGCTTTAGTATTTGTTCAGTAAAGCACCCCGTACCTGGACCTAGTTCCAAAATGGTACTAACGTTTTCAAAATCAATATCATTTATAATTGCTTCACTAGCGGCTTTTGAGCTTGGTAAGATGGAAGCGTTTCGAATAGGGTTTTTAATGAAGTTTAGAAAAAACTGGGCTTGATTTCTCATAGACGATCATTTGTTTTTGTATTGCTATACGATTGAGAGTATGTCTGGGTTTCTATTGATTGTCAACAGTATTTTGCTTCCTGATCATACCGTGCCTTTTTTCAGAAGCTACTGAACAACCACTTTTTGCATGTTGCCTTTGTAGACTAAGAAGTATATACCAACAGGTAAGCTTTTGATATTGGTAGTGAGTGTATGTGTTGAAGTGCTATTCCATGTTATAGGAACTTCTTGCCCCGTAAAGCTTAGCAGTTGTATAGATTGCTGATCTATTTGATTTGGACTAGAAATGGTTAATTGATCTATAGCAGGTTGTGGGTAAATACGAATTAGATTATTGGCTATTAATGGATTAGTAGAAACGGTATTACAAACATCATTCAAGTTGGTAACCATATAAGGAGTAGACTTTTTGTACACGCCATTTTCTTCAGTCCATACGTAGTATGTTCCGGTATCAGATATGGTAATGCTTTCTGTTGTATCGCCAGTACTCCACAAATGGTAGCTGCTTAAAGGAGCAACCAGTTCTTGATTGTTACATGTAATTTGTGGAAACGACATCATGGGTAGGTCTAATTTTATCGTTCTGTAGCTAATAAAATTTCCTGGGAAATCTAAACTCATCACTACGTTTCCTGTACTATCTACTTCTTGCATAGAAATGGTTTGATCAAAAGGTCTAGCGCCTCCCCAATTAATTATCCTATTGCCGTTGCTGAGTAATCTGTTACTTCCAATAAATAAGCTTCGATGCCCGCTTTCCATTCTTTTTTCCCAAGTTAGCGTAGCACTCATGGTTGTGGTGTCTAACTCATATTGTATGGCACGAGCAACTCCATTTGGAGTTTGTGTAGCGTTGTCAAATAAAGCAATATCACCATTGGGTAATCGTCTGGCATCATGTTGACCTGTAAACCAAGCAGTATCTCCAATAAGTTGGAAATCATTGTTTTTGCCCCCTAATTGCCACATAATGTCTCCAGTAATACTATTGATTTTGGCAATCTCATTAAGGTTTCGTGCAGAAACTATGTAATTACCATCAGTATCAATTTCTATGGAGTTATAGTGAGTATGATCAACAAATTGAGGGTTAACGAAATACTCTTCGTAAGTGTCGTTTAATGAGTAATGATCTAAACTAAACCAAGTCCATAGAACATTTCCGTTTTGATCAATGCGTTCAATTACGTTACCCTCAATTACAGCAGAATCAGAACCAGAAATACCTGTAGTGGTTGTCATTCCGCTGGCATCAACGGTTCTTTGATCAAAGCATAAATAGTGAGTGATTCCACTATCATCGCTTATAACATCGTGAGGATCTAAGTTGTGATGACTCTCGCATTTCAAAGAGTCTGTTACCATTAAATCTTCATCCATGAAATAGAGCGTACCTCCAGTAAAACCTATGCGTTCAAAGAATGTGAAAGATCCGTTTGGCTGAAGATTGAAGTCAACCAAAAACTTTTGTCGAAAGACAGTATCGTTATTAATAGGTAAGCTAGGTTTAAATGCCACAGGATTTCCTTTAGCATCTAGCACGAGCAATCCGCTTGCAAAGTTGGTTGCAGAATCAAGACTAACAGGAGAAAGAAGAATGTATCCGTCAGATACCTCTCCAGTTATATCTACTGATGGGGCTGGTATAAAATAAGGGGTTTGCGCAATTGTTTCAGTTTGCGCAACAATGGTGAATACAAATAGAATTAAAGCAATGACTTTTAAATTCATAGTTGTCTATTTATCGGCACTTTAGTTATATGCTAAATCACAGCGAATTAACCGATAAATAAGTTCAAATACAATTATGAGCCAGAGGAGATAAGTTATTTATTCATCTTTTGGAATTCAACGAATATAAATCAGCTTAAATGCTATTGAGTATGTTCCTTAATGAATTGAGAGGGACTCATTCCTGTTTTTTTCTTGAACAATCGTGAGAAGTATTCAGGATATTCAAAACCTAACTTGTAGGCTGTTTCTGCAATAGAGGTATTAGGAGCTAATAGTAAACTCTTTGCTTCTTCTATTAAGAAAAGATTGATTTGATCTTTTGCCGTTTTATTTGTTTCCACTTTAATGCTATCGCTAAGATATCTTCTAGAAACAGATAATTCATCTGCTAGCCAATCTAACGATGGTGGACCAACTTCTAGTAGATTATTTTCTTCAAAGTATTTAACTAATAAATTCTTGAATTCATGGTAAAGCCCTTTGTTCAGTATTTCTCGATTGATGAATTGACGCTTGTAGTAGCGATCAGCATACCGTAAGAGTGTTTCAGTATGATTCACTATTAAACCTTTACTGAATTCATCAATGTTATTGTAGTATTCGGCTTCTATGTTATTGAAAATGTTGAGTAATACTTTTTCTTCGTTTGGTGATACATGCAGTGCTTCATTTGTTGCGTACTCAAAGAAGGGGTATTCATGAAACTTTTGACCTAAAGGTTGGCCAATAAAAAAGTCTTTATTGAACATTAGAGTAAAACCCCCATGTTCAAAATGAGCATCAACCATTTCTATTATTTGATCGGGAGCGAAGAACAATAGCACACCTGTTTCGCAATCGTATTTTGTTCTACCATAATGTACGCTACCACTAGAAAATTTCTTCAGAGAAATAGAGTAGAAGTCACTTTTCATCGGTTTCAGATTGACAGACTCATGTCCTATTTCTACCTCTTCTTTAGTTGGACGAATGGCATAGAACATTGGGTGCTCTGGTTTGGGAAGGCCCCAAAAATCTGTGAAATCATTTATGGATTTGAAATGAATCATACCTAATAAAAGTGAATGTTACTATTGAGTAATTGCAGTATTTAAAGTACTCAATTGTGTTGAATTAGTTATAAGTAAAGAAAGCATCACACCAAACCTGCAGTATTCAGTTGATTCAACTTTCTGGAGGAGGATCAAAAACTATTTGAGTAAAAAGCGATTTGAGAAACCCCAAACCGCTTTAAACAACATCGTTAGTCATCAATCTAACGTGTACTACTTATTAAAAAAATCTGCTACAGCGTCAGTAGATACTTTCACTGCTTCTGGTTTGTAGTAGAAATCTACATGACTAAACTCTTCTACAGCTAAAACTTCAGGATCATTAGTTAATTTCTCAATAAAACCAGTTGAACATGGAGCAGTTGAAGCATTTGTTCCATAGATCACCAAAGTAGGCTGCACAATTTTATCAGCGTAAGCTTCTCCAATAGAGAAAAGAGATTGCATTGCTTGGTCACCGATATGCATGTTTGAGAAGTTTTCAACGGCTTTAGGCCCTTTTACACCATCTCTTCCGTAGTAGTCATAGGTTTCTCCTGCCATTGCTGGATATGCTGCGGTAGCAACAAACTCTTCTTTTGATTGCTCATCGTTCAATCCAAATGGAGCTACATAATCTGGCTCTCCAGTTTCATACTGCTTTTGCATAGAAGCATTTGCTGCTGCAATTTGCGGATCTGTTACTTCTCTACCAAGCCACTGGAAATTATCGGCCGCCATCATACCTGAAACCGTTGCGATTTTCTTAATTCTGTGATCTGTTACAGCAGCTGACGCTATAATAGAACCACCTTGACATACTCCCAAACCGTTAATCTCTTCCACAAAAGGAAGGGTTCCTAAGTAAGAAACAGCATCCCAAGTGTTTTCTATTAATCTAAACATATACCTAGACTTTTTATGCTCTCCAGGTAAGGCTGGCGATTCTCCCATACCTAAATAGTCGAACCCTAAATAGATAAAACCTCTTTTTGCCATTTCTGTACCGTAAGTCTCTGGGATTTGGCCTTTCACCTGTGGAAACGGACTTGCTCCTACAATCGCTTTATATGTTTTATTGGGATCAAAACCTTCT
>DIYR01000084.1 GCA_002429085.1 Flavobacteriales bacterium UBA6049 | reverse complement strand
GTTCATTTGCAATACTGCATAACCACGGTTTGCTAAGAACTGTACTTCTGAGTTAAAGCCCCAATAATCGCGCGCCCAAGGACCGCCATGCACGTTGATTACAACTGGTAAGTTTTTCGCTTCTCTACCCACTGGCAAAGTCAAATAACCATTAATTGTTTTTCCATCGCGTGATTTGTATTGAACGGGCTTCATCTCTGCCATGTCTTCTGCATTAATCCATGGGCTTAACTCATCTATTAAGGTTAACTCTTTAGATGTAGCATCGTAGAAATAGTATTCACCACGTGTACGATCATTATACGTGCGAATAATGAACTTATCTTCTGCTCTATTAGAACCAGATACTCCGTATTCAACACCTTTAGGCAATTTGCTCTTGATATCGTTATAACGTGCCTCTGTTTGCTCATCTAAGAACTTGCGATCTGGCTTGCTGGTATACCAGTTAATAGATGTTAATACCTTGCGCTTGTTAGAATAGTTTAAACCACTTACATCTACCTCTGGATGACTGAATAGCTCTTCTACTTCTTTTCCAGTTTCCAGATCAAAGATGATAATCGCACTCTTGTCTCTCCCTAGGTTTGAAGAAGCATACATTTGCTTGTTATCAAAAGTGAAGAACAATGGATCCATGCTTTCTTTGAAATTCATTGTGAGAACTTCTTTAAACTCATCGTCTTCAGTATTGCGATACAAAAGCGTATTGGTTACTCCATCTGTTGTTGATGCAACACGTAATTTCCCATCGTGATCTGTCATCCAGCCAGTGTAATTTCCTGGATTCTCTGCCAACATGATCATTTCACCCGTTTCAATATTGATACGGTATGGATCAAAAATCTGTGGGTTACGCTTATTCAACTGGATGATCATATCAGTTGGGTGATCTTCTAGATCATCGATAATCATGGTACGAACACCTTCTTCTTTTGTTAAGGCTACTTCGTTACTTCCATCTCGATCAACAGCAACTAAATAGAAATTCTCATCTCCCCCATCATCTTTCACATATACCAAACGGTTTTCGTTTTTCCAGAAATAACCTCCTATATCACGGTCTTCTGAATTGGTAATACGTATTGCTTCTTCTGAACCAATGGCTTGAATATGAATGTTCATTCTATCGTTATATGGAGCCAAGAATGAATAATAACCACCCTCTGGTGATATTTGATAGCCCGATTTTTCTGGCTTCTTAAAAAATTCTTCAACAGCAATTTTAGCTGGAACTTTCATAGTTTCTTTTTCTGTAGTTTGTTCTGAATGCTGACCACCACAACTCATAGCAAGCAGGGTGATGCCGCCAATAGCAGCAATAGGCCAAGATTTAATTCGATTCATAAGAGTTAATATTGATGCTTTACGAAGTAAAGAAAAGTTCAACGAGTACCTATACTGCTCATTTTGAACGTTCAAAAACCAGTATAAACGGTTTTGGAGTTGTAGAAAACCGTTAAGCGATAAATCAGCATTTTATTTTAGCGTGATCCTAAAATCGTGGCAACATACCTACTTCTTGGTATTGTTTAGAATAATTCTAAATAATAAAATTGTATTCACAAAGCAATCAAAAACTTTGAAATAAATCAGCTGTGCAAGTTGATGTTAACAAAGCTAAAGTTAGATAGAAGTATCTTAAAGAACTTCTGTCTTTTGTAGCAGTTCATAATTGGAATGTGCCCCATGCTTACTCATGGGGTCTTTTTTGCTTAGTTTATTTTGTTAACTCTACTACAGCATACAGCCGCTTCACTTTTTCCCCAACTTTGTTTTTAACGTCATCTGTATGTTGATGATAAGCTGTTAACGCAAAGCTTGTAGAGCCCATAAGGTTTTGAATACTGGCTTTATCATACGCTGTAAATAGCTCTCCCACAAACGGAAGGTTTTGCATAAATTCTTTTTCTGCAAAAGCTATTACACACTTTCCATTTGGTTTTAAAACGCGATGAATCTCTGATAAGAATGCTCCTGGATTCTTCCAGAAGTAGATTGTGTTTACTGTAAACGCATGATCAAATGAGTTGTTATTAAACGGCAACTTAACTCCATCGTATAGTATGTAAGCAGCTCGCTTTTCTCGCACAAAATTTTGGTTAAGCAATATTGCTTCTTGGTGCATGGTTTCAGAAAGTTCTATTCCTGTATACCTACCATGCGGAATAAGCTGCATTAGTTCTGGTAAATGACCACAAATTCCATGACCAATTTCTAACACATTTGAGTCTGTTGTAAACTGAGAATGTTGAATTGCAGAACGTGTCATACCAATATTTGACTCGTTCATTACTTTGCCAACTTCTTTCCCATTATTACCTGACGGACAGCTTAATTGTTGTTCTAGCTCTTTAAGCTGCTCTTGGGTCATTTCAATCGACATGTACTAAGATTTTGAGAATTTTAAGAATCTCACAAAAGAAGCGAACGATTTACATGTTCTTCTTTAGCACAGGTAGTATTTTCTGAAACTCTTCTTCGCTTAACTCTACCTCAACCATCATTTTTCGTGACTTAGACTTGTAAGCAGGTACAGGTTCTGAAACAGTAGACGATTCATCTTCAGGAAGATTGGCCCCTACGTTTTCAAAAAATTGTTGAATATCTATCTGGTATAGCTCTGCTAAAATAGTAAGGTGGCTAACCTTAACAGATACGTTTCCGTATTCTAATCTATTGTAAGCACTTTGGCTAATTCCCATATGATCAGCAACCTCTTCTTGAGATAATCCACGTAATTTCCTTAGTTGCTGAATATTATGTTTAACCAATTTCTCCATTGAATCCGCGCAGTGTTTTGTGATTGAAACAAACTTACTGGGCGACCAACGGCTTTCCTACCCGATATTCGGGATTGTAGAACTGCAATTATACCCTTTAATTGCATTTTATATTCTTTTTAATAATATTTGTAACAAGTATTTACGCATAAACACCTATAAAACAAGCGTCATAGTGTCAAAACAAGTTATTCCAATAAAGAATAAACAATCATCTAGCTTTTACCAAAATGAAAAAAACACTATCAACAACTTCAATTCACAAACCTCCAAAAAAGGAAAATAGAAAGAGCGATTTCAACACAGATCATGCGCTGGTTTTTAGCTTGGGGCTATTACTTCTTTTTGTGATTAGTATAGGTTACGTTCTATTGTACTATTAAGATCCTTGTTTTTTGCGAGCAGAGGGAGAGTGATTATTCTAATCAAACGGAATGATCACTCTTTAAATATTTGTTCATACTGCATTGATTGTACCCATCTATGATAATAAGCCTGCTCATTTTTACTAAAGGATACTAAAGCACCCAACACATGTAGCTTTAATCAAGCGCAATAATCGATGGCAATTCTAAATAAGAATGAGTGTACTGCTTCACAATATTTCTTATCAGGAAGTCATCATCTATTTTTGCTTTAACTACGAATTCCGTAGTATCCATGAATATTGGAAATGGACGTTTTTCGAAAACCAACAATTTTGTTAAGTCATCTCCAGTATATTGATACTCACACCCTGTTAAACCATTATCTCTATACCATCTAATTAGTTTATCTCCTTCATATTTAAAAGTATGTTTAACCTCCCAAATATTCCTGTAACTCCTCCTCTGTTCAATTAAAACAAGAAGATTTTTATCGTTGTAAGTAAAGCGGTGCTCCAAATGAAGATAAGCACCTGTTCCCTTATCTTCTATAGAAATCAATAATCCATTTTTATAAACATATCTTAATCCTCGGCTTGGGTATCTCCAATTATCATACGCGTACAAAACACGTCCTAACTCATCAAGTTGATAAGTACCGAGCGATCTTTTCCCTTTATCATCTTGAACGACAAGAAAAATAGAATCCTTCTCATAATATCTTCCTTGATTTAATCTATGTTCTCCTGTACTTAAATATGACCTAGAAACAGGAATTAGTGAATCCGCTTCATATGTGTAAAAATACTCTCCTCCTTCCCCACATTCTCCTACAGAATATGAAACAAGTCTTTCTAACTCATCATATTGATATGTTCTAATGCAGTGAGAAGAATCGGCAGAAACTAACTGAATAGAATTTGAATTAATTGCTGAAATCATCTTATCATCTGGCTCACACGAAAAGAGAACGCATACAAGAACAACTAGGAACAATGTAGTAGGCTTCATATAAATTTAGTTTTCAATTTAGTGCATCTAAAGTAGCACATTCAACTACTTTCCTTTAGTCATAAACCATCTTTATTACACAAAAGCGACCTAATGGCATTCACCAAAAGATCGCTTTCTTGAGCTATGATATACGTGTTGCTTATTTCAAATCGAAACGGTCTAGGTTCATCACCTTTGTCCAAGCTGCCACAAAATCACGAACGAATTTTTTATTTGCATCTTGACTGGCGTAGACCTCAGCTATCCCTCTTAACTCTGAATTAGAACCAAAGATTAAATCGGCTCTTGATGCAGTCCAACGCACTTCATCTGTGCCTCTTACTTTACCTTCAAACGCTAGTTCTGTATCAGAGGTAGCTTCCCAATAGGTATCCATGCTTAATAGATTTACAAAGAAATCGTTTGAAAGTGTTCCTGGGTTATTCGTTAACACCCCGATTGCTGAACCATCGTAATTCGCATTTAATGTGCGCATACCACCAACCAAAACAGTCATTTCGGGAGCTGTTAAGGTTAACAACTGAGCTTTATCAACCAACAACTCTTCTGTTGTAAGCGTATACTCTTTCTTCTGGTAGTTTCTAAATCCATCTGCCATTGGTTCAAGTACCGCAAACGATTCAGCATCTGTTTGGTCTTGAGTAGCGTCCATTCTTCCTGGGATAAACGGAACATCAATAACAACACCCCCATTTTTAGCTGCTTCTTCTACTGCTGCAGAACCACCCAATACGATTAAGTCTGCTAACGAGATTTTCTTGTTTCCATTTTTTGCATTGAATTCCCCTTGTATTCTTTGATATACTGCCAACGTTCTTTTTAGTTCAGCTGGGTTATTGCTCTCCCAGTTTACTTGAGGTTCTAAACGAATACGAGCTCCATTTGCCCCTCCTCTTCTATCAGATCCTCTAAAACTAGATGCAGAAGCCCATGCTGTTGTAATTAGCTGATTGTGTGGAATACCTGATGCTAAAATCTCTTTCTTTAAGTACGACACATCTGAAGTTGATACCAACTCATGATCTACCGCTGGAATAGGATCTTGCCAAATGAAGTCTTCACTTGGAATTTCTTTACCTAAATATGTTGATTTTGGCCCCATGTCGCGGTGAGTTAACTTAAACCAAGCGCGTGCAAATGCATCTTCAAACGATTTTGGATCATCAATAAACCCTTTACAAACTTCTTTATATGCTGGGTCAAACTTCAACGCCAGGTCAGAAGTTAACATCATTGGTTTATGGCGCTTATTATCATCAAATGCATCAGGGAAAATTTCGTCTACATCTTTCGCCACCCAT
>DIYR01000148.1 GCA_002429085.1 Flavobacteriales bacterium UBA6049 | reverse complement strand
GGCGGGACTCATAAAAGTACATTCAGTAAAAATGGTAGGATACGAAAACAACCATTCGTTTTGAGCAAATACCGAGGCGTGGGTATCCCCCATAAATACAAATAAAGGCGCATAATAGGTTTCTTCTACACTTTCGCCTTTTTGCTGTGCTTCTTGCTTTTTTTGTGCCATCCATTGGCCAAACGCTTTCATATCGCCTTCCGCCATTTTTTCTTGTTTTACCTGCTCATATTCAGGTTTGAGTCGCTGTTTTTTCTCCGAAAAAGCATAACCTACACATACAATGCTATGTGCACATTCTACTACTTTGACTTGGTATCGATCATTTTTACCAACAAAAAAGGTATCGCCTGGTTCTACTCCACGAATATGACTCACCCCTCGGCGAGCAGGATCATAAGGAGCCGAATGATTTAAACAACGGCGGGCAATGATGTATTGCTCTAAATAAGGTACCGAAGGCTTGGGCAAATACATTTGTACGCCATCTCGGCTCGACAAGTACTCAATATCGGCAATGTGGTCATTGTGCGTATGGGTAACCAATACATAGTCGCCTTGTCGCCCCTCTGCCAATGCAGCATCGAGGCAGAGTTTGAGTTGAGGAAGGTAAAAAAAAGTTTTGTCACCCGAACGAGAGTAACCTTCGATGGTGAGGTCAGCTCCTGGTATTTGCCATTGTCGCCACTGACGAAATGGATGTCCTTTGATCAGATTTGGTATGGTAAAGTTCATAATTGTTAAAGATTGAAAATGAGTATTATCAAATCATCTGGCCTTATTTATCTCAAATAAAACAAAAAGATTAACACAGTCTTCAAATATTTATTTTTATAATCCTCTACCACCCAACAACAAAAGCACAATCAATAGTATTGACTGTGCTTTCCAGAAAACAGAATTATATCACACTTTTGCTACTCTGTTATGATCATGCGTTTAGTATCAAGGGCTTTGCCATCTACCAACAATACATAAGTATACATGCCTGGCTTGAGCTCGTTGGCACCAATGGTCAAGTTACCTTCACCACGTTGAGCCAAGCTATACGTCTTTACTGGCTTACCGTTCCAGTCATACACCGTGATAGTCGCCTTGTTTACGCTGTTGTCCAAAGCATACCCAATGCTTGTTCCACGGCCAGCTGGGTTTGGATTGTTTTGGAACAACTTACCAGCTTTACCTACGCCTTCACGGTCCATCTTCAATTTCTTTAAAACTTTGGCCATTTGTGCCTTCAATTCTTTCAATTCGGCCTTTTGGTTTTCAATAATCACTTGCTGCTCCTGCACAGCTTTGATCAATACCGGGGTCAATGCTCCATAGTTTATTCCCAAACGTGCATCTTTAGACACATTCGCTTTTACCAAATTTCCTTCTTCGTTACGTACCATGGCTTTGGCAGGATCATGTACTACTTCGGCCATTACTTGTTGCACTTCCTGAGCAATCAATCCCATTTGGGTACCCATTTCTGGTTGATTTTTCCAGGCATACTGCACCGGACGTAATCTCATCAAAGCTTTCAAACCATAATCAAGCCCTTTGATTTTTTCTTTATCACGGCGATCAGACGTCTGGATAACGCCATTGGTCGCAAACAAGCTACGCCATCTGAAAGTGGTACTTCCCAAATCACGAGAACCATTTACATCAGGTACCAGACGAGCTGATCCCACAGTAATCGTGTTTCCTCCCGTATCTTCCAAATATTCTACACTACCCACTTGTATTCTTCCGTTCAAACGAAGGTTGCCGCTAGGATTGTTGATGTTGGCTACTTCTAATGTACCCGATAAGGTTAATGCCGTACTAGAAAGCGCCAATAATGATACACCATTGTCCGAAACAAAGAAACCTGGGTTTGGACTGGCACTCAAGTCAATCACAAAGTCATCTTCTGGGGCAAATCGCAAATCTTCATCATCGCTACCCGAAGACGAAATCGTAGCATTACTAAGAATCAATCTACCGCGTGGAATTTCTACGGTTCCAGCATTGTTGATAGACATAAAAGTAGAAGCAGCACCAGTAGGACTGCTGGCATACTCAAATAACAAGCGGTTGTTGCTAGTGGTACCACCCCACTGCACTACCAAATCTCTTTGGCTCGCATTTACCTGGCGTAGATTAAACACCGCAAAATTGCTGTTCCATTGTATACGCTTGCCATACACACTGGCACCTGCTGCAGCTGGGGCTGAACCAATGGCTAGCCATTTACTACTACCAAAAATATTTCCGTAAGTACCAAACTCGTAATGCCCAATGTTGTTACGAGTACCTTGAGGACGTACCAAAAGCTGGGTCACATCATTTGGGTCAAACCCTACATCCAAGGTACTAGAATTTGGAATATAGGTTTGTGAAAATCCCATAGAAACGAAGCACAGTATGGCAATGATTACCAAAGCATTTAATTTGAAGAATTTCATAACTTAAAAAATGTTTTTTGAGATTGTTTAATTTTTGACAATTCATAGCTTGTCATCACTTCAAAATTAGGTAAATAAGATGCCTGTGGTTGGGTAAAAATGAGTAAAGTTGAGCAAGTTTTTAGCGTAAAAACTCGACAAAAAATTTTTCTTCAATAAGCTTAAACAAGTCTGTAATTCAGCCAGTTATATAAGACTGTATTCTTCTGTATTTTGCCAAAAATGACAAAAAAAGCTCATTCGCGGGATTATTTTATAAAGCAATATATCCAGATATTTTTGTACATTTAGCAGATAGCTCATTTGATGAAAAACCATTCATACTAAAGCATAAAAAAGCCCCGATACCCAGTGTATCGAGGCGTAATATTTTGATCTCCCTCAGTGTGATTCTCTAATAAATTTAGGCTTGCTCGTGTTGGTATTTGATGGTAGAATAAGCTACCCCAAATTCTTTAGGCAACTTTACATGAGGGAAGCATTGCTTCACTGCAATTTTGATAATCGCCATATGATGGATGGCATGCTCTACATTATAAGCCAACTCCCGATCAATAGAAGTTTTGGTGCAAGCTTCATGTCCATCTGGCGAAAGTAGGGTAATCAATTCGATGGGATCATTTGACAACTCCATTTTAGATAATTGCGCAATACAATTCTCTATAAATTGAATCGCAAACTCAGGGTCATTCTCAATCGATGGATTACGCTCTCGCAAATCATAATTAATAGTATCGTTTGCCAATCCTTTGAAAAGACAATCATAAAACTCAACAATATGTCGCAGGTGTTTGCTAATAGAATTATCCATTAACAAAGGTAAGTCTGTTGTATATTCTTGCTTGTTTAATTGTTTGATAAGTCCAATAAGTTGGTGTAAAATATTGGAAGAAGATGTAATCAAATTCATAATCAGTGTTAGAAAGTTATACCTTTATTGGTAATTGTTTCCTTCTCAGGATAAGTACTATCAGGCAGCATACCCAAATCGCAATGGCTGTATAAAACAATGCGCCACCATCTCCTTTTTTGGTGGTTGGGCTCACTACTTCTATTCCTAGAGAAGTTAAATGAAAAAATATCGCACCACTCATGGTGCCTAATCCTAAAAACGCGCCCATCCAGCTGGTTCTAGGTATTAACAACAGAATAGCGGCAATGAGTTCCGCTACTCCTGAACCAATTCTGGCAACTGGCTCCATTCCAATCTTTGTAAAAATGTGAATAGAATCAGGGTGTCCTGGAAACTTAAACGCTACTACAGTGTAAGCCATATACACTGCCGCAAATAATTGGGCAATCCAAAGAACGATATTTTTCATAAAAAAGTAAGAGATTAGGAGACTTGTACGCTACAAATGTAACAAAATAGATAAGAAAATAAGGGTGACACATCAGCATTTGCTACCCAACACTGTGAGAAATTGCTTGGACTTTTCATAAAAAAATCATTTCAAAGAGGAACTTCCTTCTTTGAAATGACTTCTATTATAAATGCTTTATCGATAAAACTTCTTCCAGTTTTTGTCGGCTTTTCCTTTGAGGTTCGATTCGTCCTTGTTCCACAATTTAAGGGTGTTGGTGCCCAGTTTGTTGTAAAACAAGTACAATTTACCTTTAATAATCTTGAAAGTACGAGGATTGATATCCACTTTTGAAGGCTTATCCAAGCCCATTGCGTATGCACACCATCCTCCATATACTGGTTCGTACTTGGCAGGATTTTGCTTAAAAAGATCACGGTTTTGTGTACTACTAAAACGATACGTGACTCCTTGATGGGTATGGGTAATCTTAGAGGAGCCTTTAACAGCTTTGTTTTGGGTAAAGTAATTTACCGGGTCGTAGCCCTTAATGGCCACATTCCCTCTTCGGGTATTGAATTGCTTTGCTCGGGTAGCTTGGCTAAACGCTGCGCTGGTTAATAGCATCAAAACAATTGCTAACCCTGTTTTACTAAGAAAATTGTCTTTAAAGTTCATATAATTAGGCGTAATTTGATTTATATACTACAAAAGTAAGTATGAAGATCATATTAGTTTTTAATATATCGATCTTGTAAAAGCTTCTCCCTTGTGGGGAGACTGAGAGGGGTTTTAATGGAT
>DIYR01000036.1 GCA_002429085.1 Flavobacteriales bacterium UBA6049 | reverse complement strand
GTTTAAATACAGCACTTATTTCGAATCTTCCTGTAGGAACTTATACCGTAACTGTAACAGATGCAAGTGGCTGTACAGAAGAGGCTTCTATTCCATTGAGCAACATTGGAGCACCTATTATTAGTGCCTCATCAACTCCTGCATCTTGCGATAGTTCATGTACAGGTACAGCAACCGTTACTGTTCCAAGTGTAGGAGGACCATATACTATTCAATGGTCAACTAACCCAGGAGATACGGATCCAACTGTATCTAATGTGTGTCCAGGATTAGTTAGTGTGACTGTCACAGATCCTAGTGGTTGTATCGCTGTTGATACTACGTTTATTACTGTTCCAGATGGAATAGAAGCTAACTTAGTAGCTATAGATAACACACCGTGCCAAGGAAACTGTACTGGTAGTATTACTGCTAATGTTACTTCAGGTACTTCGCCATTCACTTATGTATGGAACATTCCAGGTGAAACAGGAGCAAGTGTAAGTGGACTATGTGCTGGAACATATACTGTGACAATTTCGAGTTCAGATGCTTGTGAAGCGATATTAACAACAACTATTGCGGACAACCCTCCTTTAGATGTTCAGGTTACTAATGTGGATTTTGCGACATGTGCAACATCAACTGATGGAGCTATTAATATTGGTGTAACAGGAGGGGAATCGCCTTATACATACAACTGGGAGTCGAATGGATTTACTAGTAATCTACCGAGCTTATCAAATATTCTGCCAGGCGAGTATCGCTTGACTGTTTCTGATGTTTCAGGCTGTCAGATCTTAGATACAATTCAGGTTGATACATTAATCAACTTAGAAGTAAGTGTTAATGATACGGTCGTCTGTGGTAGCAATGTTCCAGTAACATTAGAAGCAGGTGTTTCAACAAATGCAACTGTGATATCTTATCAATGGTTTGATGGTAGCAATCCTTTAGGAACTGATTCAACACAATCAGTAACTATTTTCAATGCGGGAGATACGATGTTCTTCTCAGTGCAAGTAGTAGGAGATGGATGTATAGCTCTTGATACTGCGCGTGTAGTTTCTGTTGCACTACCTTCTGCAGATGCTGGTCCTGATACCTCAATTGTTCGAGGAGAAACAGTAATGATTGGAGGCTCTCCAACAACAGATGATGAGTTTGCAACAGTTCAATGGACTCCTGGTGGGTCATTAGACGATTCAAGTGCCGAGAATCCAATGGCCTCGCCAGATAAAACAACTGTGTTTATTGTAGAAGTTACAAATAGTGAAGGTTGTATCAGTACGGATCAAATGACTATGACTGTTGATACGCGCTTTGAATACCCAGATGGGTTCTCGCCAAATGGTGATGGTACTAATGATACTTGGGAGTTAGATTTCTTAGCGAATTATCTTGACAGTAAGGTAACAGTGTTCAATCGTTGGGGAACTATTGTATACGAATCAGATGAAGGCTATCCAGAGCCATGGGATGGAACTATGGATGGAGAAGACCTTCCAATTGGAACATACTATTACATCATTGATCTTGGAGACGAAGGTGTATCTGAACCATTAACAGGACCAATAACTATCATGCGCTAATAATACCGAGCTATGAAGAATCTATTATACATCGGTTTTTTCTTGAGTATATGTGGAGTGGTACAAGCTCAGCAGCTACCTCAGTATACACAGTACTTCTTGAACGACTTTGTTATTAACCCTGCTGTTGCAGGAACGAAAGAAGCATGGATCGGCCAATCAAATAATCGTTTGCAATGGGTAGGTATTAATGATGCTCCCCGCACATACATTTTGAGTTTGAATGGCCCAATCCGTGATTTGAATATGGGAGTAGGAGGTTATGTCTTCAATGACATCACTGGTCCAACTCGCAGAGCTGGAGCTTCAGCGGCTTATAGTTATCATGTCAAGATTAATGACGATATCAAGCTGGCCTTAGGTCTTTCAATGGGAATTTTACAGTTCTCTATTGATGGTAGCCAGATCGATTTAAAAGACAACAACGATGCTGCTATGAGTAATTTGAATCAACAAGTGATAGAGCCAGATGCTGGAGCAGGTTTTCACCTATATTCCAAAGATTTTTGGTTTGGAGCATCGGCACCTCAGTTGTTGAATAATAATGTTCAGTTCTTTGAAGATTACGATGACGAATCAGCACGATTATCTCGTCATTACTTTATAACAGGGGGATATAATTTTCAAATGATAGATGATCTTGTGATACAGCCCTCATTGTTCATTAAGTATGTTGACCCGATTCCTGTGCAGTTTGACGCAGCTTTAAGAGTGATCTATAAAGATATGGTATGGGCTGGTGCAAGTTACCGAATGGATGATGCGATAGGTGTTATGATGGGGTATAAATACAATGACAATCTAATTATAGGATACTCTTACGATATCACAACTTCTGCATTACAGTCTTATAATAACGGCTCTCACGAAATTATGCTTGGAATAAAATTTAAACGGGCAAAAGATCGAAAGGAGAAAACAGAAGAATAAAATATTGGCCCGTTATTACGGGCCTTTTCTTTTAGTTTTTTTATATATGGAAAATATTATATAATGAATTTTATATATGTTTGCGTCTATGAAGGCAACATCAGCTTCAAAAATTGAATTGTCACAAGCAGTTGAAATGCTCAAAGCAATTGCGCATCCTATCAGGTTATCAGTGATAGATTTACTGAATACTAAAAGTAAAGCTATGTGTGTAACTGAAATTCATGAGGAACTGCAAATTGAACAAGCCGTTGTTTCACAGCACCTCAAAATCCTAAAAGAAAAAGGAGTGTTGGATTATGATAAAGAGGGCAAGCATTGCTTTTACTATATCAAGAACAAAGGACTAAATAACTTATTGAATTGTATCAGGAATTGTCAATCATGTTAGTAGCAAAAAAATCGTTGAATTGGTTCATAGGAATCACGGTGTTAGTTTCAGGAATTATGCTTTCTGCATGTGGGAATGCCCAGCAATCTTCTCCTGGTGTTATTGAAAATGTTTCACCTGAAGTGTTTGAAAATGGAGTTCATGATGATCAAGTACTCTTATTAGATGTACGAACAGAGAAAGAAGTAAATCAAGGGTATATTGAAGGTGCTACCCATATTGATTTTTACGGAGCGGGCTTTGACCAAGCATTGAGTACTTTAAACAAAGATCAGACAGTGTATGTGTACTGTCGTTCAGGAGGTAGAAGCCATAAAACAGCTGAGAAACTAGAAGCACTAGGTTTCAAGAAGGTCTACAATTTAGAAGGTGGAATAGGTGCATGGAATGCTGCAGGTAAGAAAGTTATGAGTAATGAATAAATGGATTATTTATATCGCAAGTACTGCAATAGGTTTGTTAGGTGGTTACCTATACTGGCATTTTTATGGTTGCATTAATGGGTGTACTATTACGGGAGTATGGTATAATAGTACTGCTTATGGAGGGTTGCTCGGGTATCTAGCGGGCGGAATGGCAGTTGATCAATTTATTAAGAAGTAATCATGAGTAGGATTAGTTCAATCTTCTCTCTTGTCGTGTTAGTCGTGGCTGGTTGTCAGTCAAACCCAAATTCAGAGGCATCTAAATTGAATACCGATATTCAAGAGAGCACGGATTCTTTAATGAATCGTAGTAAAGAACTTGCTTTGTTGACCGGGAAAACATTGAAAGGAGAGCTGATGTCTGCTATACAGCGTGGTGGTGTTCAAGAAGCAATTAATTATTGTAATGTAAATGCTCTTGCTTTAACAGATTCTATTTCTAAAAATAAGCAAGTAACAATTCAACGAGTAGCAGAAAGAAATCGTAATCCTGAAAATAAGCTGGATGATACTTCACAAGAAGTATTCGATTCTATGAAGCAGGCAATTCAAGCAGGAAAGAAGCCAGAGCCAATAATTGTTTCCTCTGCCAACAAGCATGTTTTTTTCGCTCCAATTAGATTAGAAGGAGCCTGTTTGTCATGTCATGGAACAGAAGATCAAATAGGAAAAGAAAACTTGGCAATTATTCAATCTCATTATCCAAATGATAAGGCTGTTGGTTTTCAACCAGGAGATTTACGAGGAATGTGGCGAATTGAATTGTAGCCCAAGCTAAGACGATTATGCAGGTAATTCGGTCACAGAAGTAATTGGTGCCTCTTCAATCCGTGGATGCCAGTGATCCATTGGAATAGGGGAGAATCGGTAGCCTTGATCAGATAGTTTTTTTAAGATAATAGGTAATGCATATCGCAGATGTTTCTCAGCTTTCAAGCTATCATGCAGTACTATGATAGATCCAGGCTGTACATTATTCATTACATTATCTACTACTTCATTACTAGATATACTTTGATCAAAATCTGCGCTTAGTACATCCCACATCACGATAGTATAGCGTGATCTTAATGCTTTCGATTGCGCACGTGTAAGTTTTCCATATGGGGGCCTAAATAGTGGACTTTTAATTTGTCTAGCAGCAATCAACGAATCCTTAACATATGAATAGGTACTCGTTTTCCATCCTTTGACATGATGTTGAGTGTGATTTCCGATGGAGTGACCAGCTGATATAACTTGTTCTTTAATAAAAGCATGTTTTCGAGCATTATCACCAACCATGAAAAAGGTGGCTTTAGCATTATATTCCGAAAGTTGCTGTAAGACCCATGGAGTTACATCGGGGATTGGGCCATCATCAAAAGTTAAAAACACCTCTTTTTGCTTAGTAGAAAAATTCCATAACAAATTGTTTGCTATAGGTTTAACAAACTCTGGTGTCTTGCTTAAATACATGTAGACAAAGGTAACCTAGAATTGAAAATGGATTTCAAAGGCATTTTAGTTTGCAGTTTTCAAAAAAGAATTATTTTTGCCCTCCCAATTCAAGGAATTGGCCCATGGTGTAACTGGCAACACGTCTGATTTTGGTTCAGAAGAGTCTAGGTTCGAGCCCTAGTGGGCCAACAACAAAAAGGTTCGCATATCGCGGGCCTTTTTTCGTTTTAACCTGTGGATAACTCCTTTTCCAGTCTCTATTTCATTTCTCGTTCAAAAAGTAGCTTTGGCACTATGAAGAAGGTAATTGCGTCTTTAACTCTGTTTATTTCTCTAGCGTCTGTAGCGCAAGTAATTCAACCGTACAAGGATTATTATGATCGTGACGAAAAGCACATTCGTTCTGAAGGAACTTTCAGAAATGGAGTAGAACATGGTGAGTGGAAGTTCTACTATCGCACTGGCCAATTACAAGAATTAGCCACATTTTGGGATGGAATTCGCCATGGAGTGAATACTACATACTATGATAACGGCCAGAAAGAGTTTGAAGGGTATTTCAAACGAGGTTATCAAGACAGCATATTTTATGAATGGTATCCTAGCGGTCAATTAAAGACGGAAGGTGCATACGCACTAGATCTAGTTGTTGGAAATTGGAATTACTACCGCGGAAATGGTGATGTATGGAAGAAAGAAGTCAGTGATAGTGGTATTGTGCGCATCATGTATCTCCAAGATCAAAACAACAAGGTTATCGTAAAAGATGGAAATGGAACCTTAAAGTACTATCACTCAGATGATCAATTGAAAGAAGAAGTTAAGATCTCACAGGGTTTGCGTAATGGAGAAAGTAAAAGGTGGTACGAGGATGGAACCTTGAAGTCAGTAGGTTCTTTCAAAAATGGTGAACTAAATGGGGAATGGACATTCTATCGTGAATCTGGTGAGGTGTGGAAAATTGTAGGATATAAAGATGGAGTATTAGATGGTCTATACAGAACATACCATTTGAATGGTGAGGTTGCCATTGAAGGAGAGAATTCCAATGGAAAGGAGTCTGGTACTTGGATGTGGACGGATGATAATAAAGTATTGCGCCAGAAAGGATCTTTCTTAAATGGTAAACAGCATGGCGATTGGTTCTATTATTTCGAAGATGGGAAGATAGATACAGAAGGCCCGTTTGAGAATGACATGCGTTCAGGCCTGTGGACAATGTACTACAAAGAAGGGCAAAAGTTTAAGCAAGGGAGCTACAAGTTGGATGAAAAAGATGGTCTGTGGACGACCTGGTGGGAAAATGGTAATAAGCTTACAGAAGGAAAGTTCGAAAAAGGACGAGAAGAAGGAAAGTGGGTGGCTTGGTATGAAGATGGAACACTAAAAGATGAAGGTGAATTTGTTTCGGGAAAAATGGAAGGGCATTGGATTGGCTATTTCCCAAATGGTAGAAAGAATTATGAAGGTGACTTGAAAGATGGCCTAAAGCAAAACACTTGGACATTTTGGTACATGTCAGGTAAAATTCGAGAAGAAGGAAACTACAAAGACGGTCAGCAGCATGGTTCTTGGGTGTTTTATATAAAAATGGGTTCTAAAGACTCTGAAGGATCCTATAAAAATGGAGAACAAGATGGTGCTTGGAAGTATTATTATCCAACTGGTCAGCTTAATAGAGAACAGTCTTTTAAAGAAGGAAAGTTAGATGGCAATACAAAGATTTGGTACCAAGGTGGTCAATTGATGTCAGAAGCGAATTATAAAGATGGATACAAGCATGGCAAATGGGTAAGCTATGCCAAGAATGGTAAGGTTGAGTTTGAAGCTAAATACAACATGGGAAAAGTCGTTAAATAGCATTGTGTCAATTACAATTGCTAATCCGGTGAAATTGTGTACATTTGCGCAGAATTTAAAAGAGTGAAGAGGGGGTTCCCCTCTTTTTTATTATCAGTACATTGATTACAACAAGTTACATATCAGGAATCATAGATGAAACTTTAGAAGGAACCGACATGTTCGTGGTTTCGCTTAAGGTTTCAGAAAGTAATCTGATTCAAGTAATCGTAGATGCCGATTCAGGATTGTCTATAGATCAATGTGTTCGTGTAAGTCGAAGCATCGAATCTCAAATTAATAGAGATGAAGAAGATTTCGAATTACAAGTAACATCACCTGGGTTAAGTAATCCGTTGGTAGTGACTCGTCAATACATCAAAAATGTAGGTCGCGATTTAAAAGTTACTATGAATTCTGGTGAGGTGCATGAAGGCAACTTGATTAAGGCAGATGAAGAAGGTGTGGTGCTTGAGTATAGCTACAAGCAACGCATTGAAGGAAGAAAAAAGAAAGAGGTGATAGCTGAGCAGTTGCCACTCTCTTATGAAGATATTAAAGAAGCTAAAGTGATGATTTCATTCAAATAATGCGAATATGAATACGCAAGAACTGATAGAGTCATTCTCCGATTTTAAGGAGTTTAAAAACATCGACAGAGTTACCATGATGAACATTTTGGAAGAAGTGTTCAGAGCTACTATTGCAAAAACTTACGGTACTGATGAGAATTTTGATGTCATTATCAATCCTGATAAAGGTGATATCGAAATCTGGAGAAACCGTGTAGTAGTAGAAGATGGTGAGGTTGAAGACGAGAATGAAGAGATAGAATATTCAAAAGCAATTCTAATCGAGCCCGATTTCGAAGTAGGTGAAGAAGTTTCGGAAGAATTGAAATTAGAGAATTTTGGTCGTAGAGCTGTATTGGCATTACGTCAAAACTTAGTTTCTCGTATTCATGAATTAGAAAAAGACAGCCTTTACAAACTGTATAAAGATCGAGTTGGTGATATAATCACTGGTGAGATTTACCAAGTTTGGAAAAAAGAGGTGTTAATTTTAGATGATGAAGGAAATGAGTTGATCCTTCCTAAGTCTGAACAAATTCCATCTGACTACTTCAAGAAAGGTGATACTGTTCGTGCGGTAGTTGCTAAAGTGGATATGCGTAATAATACGCCAGTAATTATCTTGTCTCGTACAGCGCCAGTATTTCTTGAGCGTTTGTTCGAATTAGAGGTTCCGGAGATTTTCGATGGTCTAATCACTATCAAGAAAATTGTACGCGAGCCAGGTGAGCGTGCTAAAGTTGCCGTTGAATCATACGATGATCGTATTGATCCAGTAGGAGCATGTGTTGGTATGAAAGGGTCTCGTATTCACGGTATTGTTCGTGAGTTACGAAACGAAAATATTGATGTAATCAACTTTACCGCAAACCCATCATTATTCATCCAACGTGCACTAAGTCCTGCAAAGATTACGTCAATCGAGATCAACGAGGATAAAGAGCGCGCTGATGTATTCTTGAAGCCAGACCAAGTGTCATTAGCAATTGGTAAAGGTGGTCACAATATCAAGTTAGCAAGTAGACTAACTGGATTTGAAATAGATGTGTATCGTGAGTCTGATGTGGATTCTGAAGATGTTGATTTGGAGGAATTTGCAGATGAAATCGATCACTGGATTATCGATGCTTTGAAAGGCATTGGTTGTGATACGGCTAAGAGTGTTTTAGATATCTCTAAAGACGATTTGGTAAAACGTACCGATTTAGAGGAAGAAACAATCGAAGAAGTATTACAAATCTTGCGTGCGGAGTTTGAATAAGCCCCAAGCGCTTTAAAAGTTATTCATTTAATTTGCCGAAAATCGGA
>DIYR01000220.1 GCA_002429085.1 Flavobacteriales bacterium UBA6049 | reverse complement strand
AGTAGTGGGTACTACTTTTTTTGCTTATCTATTCAATATCTACGCGTTGAAAAGAGTAAGTCCTTCAACGGTAAGTATTTATATCTATTCTCAACCACTGTTGGCATCGCTTATTGCTATTGCGTGGGGTAAAGATCAAATTGATGCCATTAAATTGGTAGCAGCAGCACTGATTTTTGTTGGTGTATACTTGGTCAGTGTGCGCAAAACTCAGCCTAAATAAAGCTATTGCTTTTACTTACTTTTGTGCCCTTAATTAAGCAGGTATGATCGTATCCATGACGGGCTTTGGTAAAGCCACTGGTCAATTCGGCAACAAAAAGGTAATCGTTGAAATCAAATCGTTGAACAGTAAACAAACTGATTTGAACGTGCGTATGCCATCACTTTACAAAGAGAAAGAAATGGCCATTCGTTCTATGTTGTACGATCGTTTAGGTCGTGGAAAAATAGAGTGCAATATCTACGTAGAAAACAACGGAGCAGAATCAAATTATGCGATCAATAAAGGACTTGCAGTAAACTACTACAACAACTTAAAAAGCTTAGCCGAAGAAGTTGGAGAATCGAATGATCAGTTGTTAGATGCTGTTCTGCGTCTCCCAGAAGTGGTAAGAGCTGAACGAGAAGAATTAAATCCAGATGAGTATACTTTTTTATCTGGTTTACTTAATGAAGCTTGCGACAACTTGATGGATTTCAGAGCACAAGAAGGAGCAAAGCTAAAAGCTGATTTTGAAACTCGTATCCAAGGAATTTTAACTCACTTTGAAACGGTGAAATCTCACGAGAGTGAACGAGTAGATGGAATTCGTCAACGAATTACTAAAAACTTGGATGAGTGGGTAGATGGTGAGAAAATTGATGCAGGCAGGTTAGAACAAGAGTTGATTTACTACATCGAGAAATTGGATATCACAGAAGAAAAAGTGCGATTGAAAGCACACTGTGAGTATTTCATTGAAACATTAAACGCTGACACATCTCAAGGGAAAAAGTTAGGGTTCATTGGCCAAGAAATTGGACGAGAAATCAACACCATCGGCTCAAAAGCTTATCATGCGCCAATCCAGAAGGCGGTTGTGCAAATGAAGGATGAGTTAGAGAAAATAAAAGAGCAAGTACTCAACGTATTATAATGGGGAAACTGGTTATCATATCGGCACCTAGTGGCGCTGGAAAAACAACCATTGTTCACCGGCTATTGAAAGATTTTCAGGAACTGTCTTTTAGCATTTCTGCCGCAAGCCGCGATGCTAGAGGAGAAGAAGAACATGGAAAGGACTACTACTTTTTAGGAGTAGAAGGATTCAAAGAGGCCATCTCAAAAGATGAGTTTTTAGAGTGGGAGGAAGTATATCCCAATCAGTTCTACGGTACGCTAAAAAGTGAAGTAGACCGAATCTGGAATGAGGGTAACACCGTTATATTTGATATAGATGTGATAGGAGGGCTGAATCTGAAGAAGCAGTTCGGAGATAAAGCCTTATCCATGTTCATTCAACCACCAGCTATTGCAGATTTAGAAATCAGACTACGAGGAAGACAAACGGAAAGTGACGAAAAAATTGCAATGCGATTGGCAAAAGCCAAGCAAGAGCTAAGTAAAGCAGAGGAGTTTGATGTAGTGGTCGTAAATGATGTGTTAGAAGAAGCCGTTGCAAGGGCAAAGCAGCTAATACAAGACTTTTTAAATAGTTAGTATGAAAGTAGGCCTGTATTTTGGAACCTATAATCCAATCCATGTAGGACACTTAATAATTGCCAATTTCATGGCGCAGTATACTGATCTAGACCAAGTTTGGATGGTAGTTACTCCGCAAAACCCCATGAAGAAAAACCATAACTTATTGGCAGATTACCATCGTTTGGCCATGGTACGAGAAGCAATTGATGATAACCCATTACTAGAAGTTACAGATATTGAGTTTCACTTACCAAAGCCGTCTTATACCATACATACATTAGTGGCATTGCGAGAAAAATACCCAAACAAGGAGTTCTCGTTAATAATGGGCGAAGACAATCTTAGAACCCTACACAAGTGGATGAACTATGAGGAGATTTTGAACAATCACTTCATTTATGTGTACCCTAGGGCACTTACAGAAGAAGAGCAAGAGAAGATGCAACGTAAGCAGAATCGCTTTACAGAACATCCAAAAATCAAAATGGTGAAAGCGCCAATTATGAAGGTTTCTTCGAGCTTGATTCGTAAGGCCATTCAAGACGAAAAAGATGTTCGCTACTTATTAACAGAATCGGTACATAAGTATTTAACTGATATGAACTTTTACCGTTAACTGATGTCGGTTAAGGTTCTCATTATTCGCTTCAGCAGTATTGGTGATATTGTACTCACCACTCCCGTGATTCGTTGCTTAAAACAGCAACTGAATGATGGGAATGTAGAGGTGCATTACCTTACAAAAAAGCAATTTGTTCCATTACTTGAGCACAATCCGTATATCGATAAGTTGATAACGATAGACTCTAAAGTTGCTGAAGTTGAAGAGCAATTGAGTCAAGAAGGATACGATTACGTATTCGACTTACATAAAAACTTACGTTCTAACCAAGCGAAGAAAGCTGCTAGAGCATTATCGTTTTCATTTGAGAAATTCAACATCGAAAAATGGTTATTAGTTAATTTTAAATGGAACCGAATGCCAGATGTGCATATTGTAGATCGTTACATGGCTACAACCAAAGCATTTGGAATAGAGAACGATTTGAAGGGGTTAGATTTTAAGATCCCACTGGATAGTAGAATAGATTTAAAAACCTTGCCAGTTACTCATCAACATAATTATGTGGCTTATGCCATTGGTGGACAGCACGATGGTAAAATCATGCCAGTAGATCGAATCATCGATCTGTGTAAAAAGCTGAACGAACCAATTGTTTTGTTAGGTGGCTCAGAAGATGCTGAACGAGGCAAGCAAATTGAACAAGCTGTTGGCGAAAATATCTTCAATGCTTGTGGACAGTACTCTATTTTAGAATCAGCTTCTTTGTTAGAGCAAGCTAGAGTTGTTATCTCACATGACACGGGCTTGATGCACATCGCATCAGCATTGAAGAAAAAAGTAATCTCGTTGTGGGGAGCAACAACACCTAACTTAGGGATGTATCCATACTTACCAGGTAAAGGAAGTAAGATCATTGAACCAATAGGTGTTTGGGATAGACCCTACTCTAAGCTGGGAGATAGAAAATGGTACAAACCTCCTTTTAAAGGGATGTACAAAATTGACCTAGATGAGGTTGTGAAGGCCGTCAAAGCCTAATCAAACAAAGCTTTCAATTCAGTAGCATCATCTGGTTTTAGCTTACCACCTAAAATCAGGGCCAATTGTTTTCTGCGTAAAGCAGCATCAAATCGTTCTTTTTCTAATTCTGTTTCAGGTGTTAATCCAGGAACATCAATTGGACTCCCATATTGATCGACTGCTACAAATGTGTAGATAGCTTCATTGCATTTAATTTTCTTTTTACTTCGGTGATCATCAACCATCACATCAATAAACACTTCCATACTAGAAGTAAATGCTCTAGAAACTTTAGCTTCAAGAGTCACAAAATCACCTAATTTAATTGGATGATTAAATGCAACGTGATTAACAGAGGCGGTTACAACAACACGCGCTGCGTGGCGATGAGCACATACAGCAGCCGTAGCATCCATCCAGTGTAGTAATTGTCCACCCATTAAGTTACCTAGCGTATTGGTATCGTTTGGTAGAACAATGTGGGTTGACATTGTAAACGATTCGCTTGGAGTCTTTGCTTTCATGTTGCAAGAAATTTATGGAGCAAATTTGGTCATTTCAACAGAACTAAAACATGATATTCACCTTGCTATTCGCTTACCTTTGAGCCAATTTTAACAAGAATGTTATACCTTAAGGCGTTACATATCATTTTCGTAGTCACCTGGTTTGCTGGGTTATTTTATATCGTTCGTTTATTTATTTACTACACTGAGGCGAATGAAGAAGAAGAACCAAAGCGAAGTATTCTTCAATATCAGTTTCAAATAATGATGAAACGCCTGTGGTTTGGTATCACCTGGCCAAGTGCCTTACTCACCGCTATTTTTGGCTTTTGGTTATTAAATACCTTGAATTGGTGGGGACAACCATTCATGCATCTCAAGCTCACCTTTGTACTGTTTTTATATGTATACCACTTTCTGTGCCATCGATTATTCAAACAATTGATAGCAGGAATAGTTAAGTATTCAAGCAATCAGCTAAGAATTTGGAATGAAGTTGCAACCTTATTCCTAGTTGCCATCGTATTTATTGTGGTTTTAAAAGATTTGACCAATTGGATTTATGGTCTCGTAGGTTTAGTGTTGTTTTCTGTGTTGCTAATGTTAGCCATTCGGATTTACAAGCGCTTGCGAGAAGACAAG
>DIYR01000149.1 GCA_002429085.1 Flavobacteriales bacterium UBA6049 | reverse complement strand
GGGGACAAACCATCATGCGTTCATTTTTCTTTGATGTATTCAATTACTATTTGCTAAACGAATTGGTAAAATCTAAAGACGAACAATTGGCAGCAATTGCCACTAAATCGTTAAAAGAAGTAACCTATCACCTACGTCATGATAGTGATTGGGTTATTCGCTTAGGAGATGGAACAGAAGAGTCTCATGAACGTATGCAAAATGCCATTGATGAACTTTGGATGTATACTGGTGAATTGTTCGATATGGACGAAGTAGATCAATTATTAATTGAAGCTGGTATTGCACCTGATCTTTCGGAAATTAAGACAAAGTGGGAAGCGAAAGTAAAAGAGGTATTTGAAGAAGCTACGTTAACTTATCCTAGTGAAACTTGGATGCAAAGTGGTGCGAAGCTTAAAGGAATTCATTCGGAAGAAATGGGCTTTATCTTAGCTGAAATGCAGTATCTACCTAGATGCTACCCAGACGCTAAATGGTAACAACACGAACACATATAGCAGAATTGTTAGAACAGGTATCTGATCCAGAGATACCTGTTCTAACTATCATGGATATGGGGGTGGTTCGTTCAATTAAAGAAATTGACGATGCCATTCACATAGACCTCACTCCTACTTATTCTGGATGTCCAGCCATGCAAACCATAGCCGATGAAATAAAGGCTTGTTTGAAAGCTAATGGCTACAACAAAGTTGAAGTAAATGAAGTGCTTACTCCAGCTTGGACTACCGATTGGTTGACCAAAAAAGGTCGTCAAAAATTGCAAGAATATGGAATTGCTCCACCTGAAGAAAGCTCAGTAAACAAGTCTTTACTTCAAGGCGAACCAAAACAAGTTACTTGCCCACATTGCAAGTCCAAAAACACCGAAATGATCAGTCAATTTGGATCAACGGCTTGCAAATCGTTGTACAAATGCAACGATTGTCTAGAACCATTCGATTATTTCAAGTGCATCTAATTCAATGCGCTTTTCCCAACAAAACATTATAGACTTTACAAAGGTATTCGATGGTGAATTTCACATCGATCAAAACCATCGTGTTGCTTATGCCACTGATGCATCAGCGTACCGGGAGTTACCTACAGCAGTAGCTTTTCCTAATTCTACAAAAGCCATTCAACAACTAGTAGGTTTCGCCTGTAAGCACCAAATTGGTTTAATTCCTAGAACGGCTGGCACATCGTTAGCCGGACAAGTAGTTGGTAGTGGAATTGTGGTAGACGTATCTCGAACATTCAATCAAATAATAGAATTGAACTCAGAAGAAAACTGGGTTACTGTTCAACCTGGTGTAGTACGTGATGAGCTCAATCAATTCTTAAAACCTCACGGTTTCTTGTTTGGGCCAGAAACATCCACTGCCAATAGAGCTATGATTGGTGGAATGATTGGCAACAATTCTTGTGGATCTAATAGCGTAATGTATGGTAGTACCCGTGAACATTTGCTAGAAGTTGATGTAATTCTAGCCGATGGTTCCTTCACCACCTTTAAAAATTTAAGTGACGAACAATTTCACGATAAAGTATCAGGTAAAACTGCTGTAAGCCAACTTGAACAAGAAATCTATCAGTGGGCATATCAGCACCTTTCAAATAATGATACTAGAGCACACATCTTAGATTCATTTCCAAATATTGATATCCCAAGGCGAAATACTGGGTATGCCTTAGACATGTTAATGGATGCCGAAGTGTTTTCAAAAGATTCTCAAAAGCCCTTCAATTTATGTCAGTTGATTGCTGGTTCTGAAGGAACCTTGTGTTTTATCACTCAAGCCAAATTAAAGGTTACTCCTCTGCCACCTCCAGTTCAAGGACTATTGTGTGTGCATTTTAATGATCTCTATCAATCGTTAGAGTCTACCATTTTGGCACTTGATGAGAATCCTGGGGCGGTTGAGTTGATGGATCACTATATTTTAGATTGCACAAAAAACAGTGCAGAGCATAGTATCAATCGTTTCTTCATTAAAGGAGAGCCACAAGCATTATTGGTAATTCAACTATTAGATCATTCAAGAGAGCAAGTTGAAGAAAGAGCAAATCGATTAATTGTTCGATTGAAAGAACAAGGATATGGTTACCACTTCCCTATTCTTTTCGGAAGTGATTGTGCGAAAGTTTGGAATCTACGTAAAGCAGGATTGGGATTACTATCTAACATTCCTGGGGATGCCAAACCTGCCCCCGTAATTGAAGATACGGCAGTTAAAGTAGAAGATCTTCCTAACTACATCAAAGAGTTTAACGAAACACTTTCAAAGTATCAGTTAGAGTGTGTGCATTACGCTCATGCTGGGAGCGGAGAATTGCACTTACGACCTATTCTGAACTTAAAAACCAAGCATGGAAACGAGCTATTTAGAACCATCTTACAAGAAATTGCTACGCTCGTAAAAAAATACCGTGGTGCATTGAGTGGCGAACATGGAGATGGGCGTTTAAGAGGTGAGTTTATTCCATACATGGTTGGTAATGAGATGTACGAGTTATTCCGATCGCTGAAACAAACATGGGACCCGAATAATCTCTTCAATCCAAACAAGATTGTTGATACACCTCCCATGAATTCTTCGTTGCGCTATGAACCAAATCAAGAGACACCTCGATTCAACACATCTCTTTCTTTTAAAGAGCACGAAGGTCTAATTAGAAGCATTGAGTTATGTAATGGCTCTGGCGATTGTAGGAAATCTGAATTGATTGGCGGTATCATGTGTCCTACTTACATGGCCACCAAAGATGAGCTGTATACTACTCGCGCCCGTGCTAACATGTTGCGAGAGCATTTCAAAACAGATGATAAACATTTTGTTGCTGAAGAACCAATTGCTTCTTTAGAACATTGCATCAGTTGTAAAGGATGTAAAAAAGAATGCCCCAGTAGTGTAGACATGGCCAAAATAAAGGCTGAATTTGAGCATCAACGTCATCTAAAAGAAGGAATTCCACTAAAAACCAAGTTGATAGGAAACTACAATCAACTCGCCAAAAAAATCCAACCGATTGCACCTCTTGCAAATGCAATTAATGCAAGCTCAATTGGTAAAAAAGCACTCAAATCTATTCTTGGATTTTCTGATAAACGTAGCATTCCTGCAATCCAGTCAGAAAGTTTACTGAAGTGGATTTCGAAGCAAACAACACTGTCAACTAAGCAAATCGACTGTGTTGTATATGTAGATGAATTCACCAATTTAAACGATACTCATATTGGTAAAGCCATGTATCATTTCTTCGAACGAATTGGCATTCGTGCTCAATGGGTACAACCTTCTGAAAGTGGAAGAACTTTCCTCTCTAAAGGAATGTTAACTGAAGCCAAAGCCTGCGCTGAAAAAAACACTCTCGCCCTTAAAGATTTAATCCATTCAGATTGTCCACTTATCGGTATTGAACCTTCTGCCTTACTAACGTTTAGAGATGAATATCCTGATTTGTTGCACAATCAAGAACAAATAGCGGCAAAAAACATTGCTGAATACACTTACACCTTCGAAGAGTTTATAGCAAAATTGATGGATTGTGGGAAATTGACCCCATCGCAGTTTACCTCAAAAAAAGTCTCGTGTTTGATTCACGTTCATTGCCATCAAAAAGCATTGAGTAGTCAACATTTCACGCGTAAAATCATGAATCTTCCAGCAAACTATGAAGCAAGATTAATTCCTTCGGGATGTTGTGGAATGGCTGGGTCATTTGGATATCAAGACAAGCATTACGATTTATCAATGAAGATTGGTGAAACAACGCTATTTCCAGCTATTAGAAAAGCTACTGAAGATCAAATAATCATAGCTGCTGGCACCAGTTGTCGTCATCAAATTAAAGATGGTACAGAACGAAAATCACTACATCCTGTAGAAGCATTATTAGCGGCTTTAAAACCTGCTGAATAACTCCATTTTATTGGGTCTTGTAAAAGGCATTCTATAATTTGCGTCCATATTTTACAACTATGGCAACCGATTTAGAAATTGCACACAGCGTAACGCCAAAACACATCAACGAAATAGCTAACAAACTGCAAATAGACGCAGGTCAGCTTGAGGCGTATGGTAAACACAAAGCCAAACTACCATTAGACATTCTTCAACAACCAGCCAAAGGAGAAGGTAACTTAGTATTGGTAACAGCTATTACTCCAACTCCTTCTGGAGAGGGTAAAACAACAGCTACCATTGGTTTAACTGATGGACTAAATCGAATTGGCAAAAAAGCAGCTGCTGCGCTTCGTGAACCTTCGTTAGGACCAGTGTTTGGAATTAAAGGTGGGGCTGCTGGTGGTGGCTATAGCCAAGTAATTCCAATGGAGGACATTAACTTACACTTCACTGGAGATTTTAATGCTATTGAAAAAGCCAACAACTTATTGGCTGCATTGATCGATAATGACGTTCAAAAGAAGTCAGATTCATTAGGAATTGATCCTCGTACCGTAACGTGGAAGCGCGTAATGGATATGAACGATCGTGCACTACGAAATATCGTTTCTGGCTTAGGTGGTAAAACAGGAGGTTTTCCTCGTGAAGCAGGATTCAATATTACTGCAGCATCAGAAGTGATGGCTATTCTATGTTTAGCCGAAAGCTTTTCTGACCTAAAAGAACGTTTAGGAAACATATACATTGGAGACACCTTTGATGGAAGACCTGTTTTTGCAAAAGATTTAAAAGCAGAAGGAGCTATGGCTATTCTTTTAAAAGATGCCATCAAACCAAACTTGGTACAAACCTTAGAATCGAATCCAGTCATTATTCATGGTGGACCTTTCGCTAACATTGCGCAAGGAACTAACTCTGTTATTGCCACCAAGATGAGCATGAAACTAGCAGATTACACAGTAACAGAAGCTGGTTTCGGGGCAGATTTAGGTGCCGAAAAATTCTTCAATATCAAGTGTAGAAAAGCGGGCATTTCTCCTAAAGCAGTTGTCATTGTTGCTACGATTAGAGCGCTCAAATATCACGGAGGTGTCAAACTTTCTGAGTTAACCAACGAGAATGTTAAAGCCTTAGCGGCAGGAGTTGAAAATCTGAAAAAGCATATTGAAACTATCCATTCGTTTGGTGTTCCTGTGGTTGTGGCCATCAATAAGTTTGCTACTGATACGGATGATGAAATCAACTGGTTGAGTAACTACTGCCAAAAGCAAGGCACCTCTGTTTCGGTAGCTACTGGTTTTGCTGAAGGAAGTAAAGGGACTACTGATCTTGCCGATAAAGTAGTTGAAGCAGTATCAAAATGTCAACAAGACTTTATTCCTACCTATCAAAACGAAGATTCATTGGTAGAGAAAATGGAAAAAGTGGCTCGCACAGTTTATGGTGCTGACAACGTTGAATTGACTAAGAAAG
>DIYR01000245.1 GCA_002429085.1 Flavobacteriales bacterium UBA6049 | reverse complement strand
ATAGTGGCTTTATCGGTTTCTATTTCGGCTAGGATGTCTCCTTCTTGTACAGTGTCGCCCACTTGTTTTACCCATTTGGCTACGGTACCCTCGGTCATGGTATCACTAAGCCTAGGCATAGTAATGATCTTTTCGGCTAAGGCGGGATTTATGTTAGGGGTTTCTGTTTTTTCTTTGGTAGAAGAGACTGTCTCAGCAGGCGTATTTTTTGATGAAACGATGGATGAAATATCTTCACCATTTTCACCTATGATGGTGAGTAAAGCATCTACGGGAATGGTTTCTCCTTCTTCAATACTTTTGTATAAAACAACACCTGAATAGAACGATTCGAATTCCATGGTGGCTTTATCGGTTTCTATTTCGGCTAGGATGTCTCCTTCTTGTACAGTGTCACCGACTTGTATAAGCCATTTGGCTACAACGCCCTCAGTCATAGTATCACTGAGGCGTGGCATGTTTACTATGTGTGCCATAGATATAGTGGGTATAAATTTAAGATTGAACGAATGGATAATCTTGTTGTTCGTATACAACGTCAAACATAACATTCCTTTCTGGGAAAGGAGATTCTAATGCAAATTGTTCACATTCTTTTACAAGCTCTGTTACTTCGAGTTCCATTTGTTTGATGTCCTCTTCGGTGGACCATTTTTCGGAGAGTAGTTTGTCTTTGACTTGAACTATAGGGTCAATCTGTTGATATTCGGCTACTTCTTCTTTGGTTCTATAGGTCTGAGCATCGGACATAGAGTGACCACGATAACGGTATGTTTTGATCTCGATCAGAGATGGTCCTCCACCTTTTCTTGCTCTTTCGATAGGTTCTTTGAGTCCCTTTGCTACTTCTTCGGGGTGCATTCCATCAATCGCTTTACAAGGCATTTCATAACCTAGACCTAATTTGTAGAGATCGGTATGGTTAGCCGAACGCTCTACCGAAGTACCCATGGCATAGCCGTTGTTTTCTATGATAAATACTACGGGTATTTTCCACAACATAGCTAGGTTTAAGGTTTCGTGAAAGGCTCCTTGTCGGATAGCTCCATCTCCCATATAGGTCAATGTAACGGACTTTCTATCATGATACATATCGGCAAAAGCGATACCTGCTCCTAGGGGAATTTGACCGCCAACAATACCATGACCGCCAAAGAAATTATGTTCTTTAGAAAAAATGTGCATTGAGCCTCCTAGACCTTGAGAAGTACCAGTGGCTCTACCACATAGCTCGGCCAAGACTCTTCGGGGATCTACTCCCATTCCAATAGGCTGAACATGGTTACGGTATGCTGTAATCATTTTATCTACTTCCAAATCCATGGCATGAAGAGAACCTGCAAGCACGGCTTCTTGTCCATTGTACAGATGAAGAAATCCTCTAATTTTTTGTTGGATGTACAAGGCAGCACATTTATCTTCAAATTTTCTCCAAAGGTACATATCCTTGTACCACTGTTGGTAGGTAGATTTAGTAATTTTTTTCATCAACTAAAGTGTTTCTTTAAATTCATGACAAATATAGTATTTGCATAAAATATTACAAAATAGATAAGCCTTAACTCTCATTTATTATTGAAAAATAAGGCACAAAAAAAGGCAAGCTACCTACATCACACCGCTACGACCGCGTACCTTTGCTATGTTCCCATCCTGGGGGATTCAACAGGAGCTGGTCGTACAAGACTAACCCGCAGGGCGGCAAAAGTAATATAAATCTCTACACAGCAAAATATTTCTTAATCCTACTAAATACGGGGCTTCCAGCCTAGTTTGACTATATTTGTGCGGCTCAGAAACAAGCATTTATGGCGGAGGTTCCTTTTCAATCAAATCAATTTTCAATCAAATTGGCTTTAGTGTTTGGGGGTGTTCAAATTGGGTATCAGGCACTTTCTCTCTTTTTTGGTGCAGATTACATTGTATCATTAACACACTTTACTGTTTTAATGACATTGTTTTTTGGCTTACCAGTAGTATTCGGATACATCTATCAAAAAGAAGCTCAAACTCAGACATTCAGAGATTTATTCTTTGGAATATTCAGAATAGTTGCAGCAGGAGTACTGTTGAACATGTCTTTTGAAATTGCCATGATGAACTCTCTCTTTAATGGCATTCAATATGAGATGTTTGATGTAGCAATGGCAAAAGGAAGTGAATTGTTAGCTAGAGCAGAAGCTCCAGATTCAGAAATAGAGCTATTCGTTGCTCAGTTAGAACAACTAAAAGAACAAATTCCAGATAAATACTCTCTAATCAGTTTATTTTCTAACTATGTAACTTCATTGGGGTTGTGGATCTTACCTGTTGCTCTAGCAACACTGGTATTTAAAAACAGAACACCGCAAGCCTCATAATTGATTGACTATGGTTGACGTATCAGTTGTTGTCCCATTATTTAATGAAGAAGAGTCTCTTCCTGAATTGGTAGCATGGATTAAGCGTGTAATGGATGCTAACCAATTTTCGTTTGAGGTGATTTTGGTTGATGATGGTAGTAAAGACAACTCTTGGAAAGTAGTTACAGAACTAAGCGGACAACACACACAGGTTAAAGGAATAAAGTTTCGAAGAAATTATGGAAAGTCAGCAGCGTTGAACGTTGGCTTTGCAGAAACGCAAGGAGAAGTGGTTATTACCATGGATGCTGACTTGCAAGATAGTCCTGACGAGATTCCTGAACTACGAAAAATGATTTTAGAGGATGGGAATGATGTAGTTTCTGGATGGAAGAAGAAGCGTCATGATCCTTTGTCTAAAACAATTCCAACTAAACTGTTTAATGCGGCTACGCGTAAAATGAGCGGCATTTACCTTCATGATTTTAATTGTGGACTTAAGGCTTACAGAGGAAATGTGGTAAAGTGCATAGAGGTTTATGGTGAGATGCATCGATATATTCCTGTACTAGCAAAACAAGCTGGGTTCACTAAGATTTCAGAGAAAGTAGTTCAACATCAAGCTAGGAAGTATGGTTCTAGTAAGTTCGGGATGAACAGATTCATCAATGGATTCTTAGATTTATTGACAATTACTTTCTTGTCTCGATATGGTAAAAAACCAATGCACTTCTTTGGGTTATTGGGAACAATCATGTTCATAGTTGGAGCAATGGCCGTAACTTATTTGGGGATTGAGAAGTTGTATTACTTGAATGCCGGAATACGTTTTAGATTAATTACAGATAGTCCTGTCTTTTATGTGTCGCTAACTTCAATGATTTTAGGAACGCAATTATTTACGGCAGGTTTTTTGGGTGAATTGGTTAGCAGAAATTCTGCTGATAGAAATCACTACCAAATAGAAGAGAAGAAAAACCTTTAAACTGCGTTTGTAACCAATGAAGTTGTTCCTATCAATACTTTCATTGTTCATCTTTTACACTGTGGATGCACAAGTAAATCAAACCGATGAACAAGGAAGAAAACAAGGTTACTGGGAAAAGAAGTATTCGAACGGCAATGTTCAGTATAAAGGAACATTTATAGATGATTTGCCTACTGGTGAATTTCTGCATTATGATTATCGACTCAATTTGATAGCTCGCGTGAACCATATAAGCGGAGATTCGGCCACAGCTAAGATTTATCATACCAATGGTAAGGTCTCTGGAGAGGGAACTTATATTAATCAAGAAAAGGAAGGTACTTGGAAGTTTTTCGATAATCGAGGAAAGTTAAGTGCAGTTGAGAATTTTCATCAAGGTGTGAGAAATGGTCAATCTGAAACCTTTTACTTAAGTGGTCAAGTATCTAGAAGAACAACGTATATTCAAGGTATTGAAAATGGAACCAGAACCGATTATTATGATAGTGGTAAAAAATCATTTGAAGGTAATGTGGTTGACGGTGTGTTTGATGGATTAGTTGTTTATTTCCACTCAAATGGAAAAAAACGCTTTGAAGGGCATTATAGAAATGCCGTTAGAGATGGAAGATGGATTGTATATGATGAAAATGGTTTACCTCAGAAAAGATTGGATTACAACTTGGGAGTTCTCCCTCCAGAACAGCGTCCTAAGTTTAATTCAGACTCTACCGATACTAGCGATAGTTACTAGTGCGTTATTCGTATCATCTGATTCATATGGACAAATAGCTCCTGAGTTTTATTATGTTCAGTTTACTGATAAACTCAATACCCCTTTTACAACGTCCCAACCTCAAGATTACCTTTCAGCTAGAGCGATACAACGTAGGCAAAATCAAGGTATTTCAATTAGTGAGCGAGATTTACCTGTTGACCCGAATTACATAGATCAGGTTGATGCTATTCCCAACGTAACCATTCATTATGCCTTAAAATGGATGAACGGAGTGGTTATTCATACCATAGATACGATGTCCATTGAGGCAATTAAGCTACTTTCTTTTGTAGACACGAATCAAAGTGTATTTATCCTTCCTGAATCTGGAGGGAAAAGACAAAATAGAGTGGATACTAAGTTTGGTAATCTGTTAGGGAATACTGACCTGATAGCAGCGGCAGAAGATGAATACGGCTATTCGTTTGCTCAAAATACGCAGATTGGAATAGAGACCATCCACAATAGAGGGTATCGTGGAGAAGGTATGCGCATTGCAGTAATAGATGCTGGTTTCAGTGGAACTGATACTGCATCAGTATTTCGAGAATTGTATAATGAAGGTCGCGTTATTGCAGCCAGAGATTTTGTTCAAAGTAAGGACACAATAGATTACGATTATTCTGGACATGGAACAAATGTGCTAGGAACTATAAGTTCAAATAGTCCTAATTTCTTAGTGGGTACAGCACCAAAAGCAGAAGTGGTTTTATTGCGAAGTGAAGTGGCTCAATTTGAGTATATTATAGAGGAGTATCATTGGGTGGCAGCAGCAGAATTTGCAGATAGTATTGGGGTAGATGTCTGTAATACATCGCTAGGTTATACTACGTTTGATGATGAGCGTCAAAATCATACGTATTTAGATTTAGATGGTAATACAACTGTAATTACGCGCGGAGCAAATATAGCTGCTGAAACGGGGATGCTCATTGTAAATAGCGCTGGTAATTCTGGTGGCTCAAGTTGGCGATATATGGGAGCTCCAGCTGATGGAGACTTAGTTTTGGCTGTAGGAGCAGTAGATTCTAACGGATTATATGTAGGGTTTAGTTCAATAGGTCCTAACGCATCTGGTGATGTAAAACCAAATGTAATGGCGCAAGGTTTAAATGTTGCCACTATTGGAACAAATAATGAATTAACAAGAGTTCCTGGAACTTCTTTTTCAAGCCCAATTATTGCTGGAGCGGCCGCATGCTTATGGCAGGCAAACCCAAATAAGACAGCTCTTGAAATCAAGGAGATGATTGAAAAGAGTGCTCATTTATACGATAACCCAAATGACTTATTTGGGTATGGAATTCCAAATTTTGCCAGAGCAGATTGGCCTACAGGAATAACTGAAGTGGAGGAGGAGTTACATATAGCTTATCCAAATCCAGCAAATCAGGAACTGAACATTTCTAAGTCGACAGGAGCTAATGTTGAGATATTTACAATCACCGGTGAGCTTGTACTTCAAAAAACACTGAATACATCTAAGCTAGACATAAGTAGTTTAGAACAAGGTATCTATATGTTAAACGTAGATGGAGCTCAACAGAAACTGATTATTCAACGGTGATCGAGATTCGTTGATCTCCAGAAATTTTGATTAATTGATCAGATAGACTGGGTGGTCCAGTAAAACTTCCTCTTACATCATTACTAAATCCGTAGGGCTCTTTTGGGATTTTAGTAAGATAAGTGTCCATCTTTTCATTTCCATTTAAATCATGGAACACAGCAACAGCGTATGATTTACCAATATCTAATCGTTGAAATGTGTACTGAGCTCTCTCAGCATGCACTGGCAGTATAGTCGTCTCTACTACATTATTTTCCTCATCAGTTAAACGAATAAACAAGCTGCCTTCCGTTTCTTCTAGCTTGAAGTCTACTGTAAGATCTGCTCTTTGGGCAATTGCTTGTGTACAGAATAGTATAAATGCTGAAAGGAGAGTAAATTTCATAAGTGCGAATTTACAACCCTTCACGGTTTTTATCTCTCTCATTTCTTATCCAAATAGGTATGAGTGGTGCTAACAAAATAGTGGGCCAAATCCACGTGATAATACCAGGTAAGACAGTATGTAAAGAGGTACTTGAAAAAGCAGTGACGGATGCAATAAAGGCTGTCATCATGCCTGTAATGTGATCTTCTTTCCATAAAAGAAGGTTACTAGGAGGGTGAAACAGTCTATTACTAAATGATGCGTTAAGGGATAAGCCGCCTAACCCGAACAAAATGGATAAGAGAGCTACCAAATGAAATCCGTGTTGAGTGAACATTGTTATTCCATAGGCCAAGAACAACACATGGGTAGATAAACTTGAATAGAAAACTACTTTATCAAGTAATGAAGGAGAGGCACCTTTCACGAATTTCATACTTCTAGTACCATGAATAAGACCATACCCAGAGAAAATGGCAACCATCAATAAAAATGGATTCCATGCTATGAATGATAGTAGTAATCCGCTTACGCAAGTAATACCCATACTAACCGTAAACACGATACCAATTCGGCTATGTTTTCTGATGCCTTTTTGGAGCATTGTAATGGCAAATCCAGTTACTAAGCTTAGAAAACCAGAAGCTATATGAAATCCCAATACACTCGATTTAATCCACGCCATACATTGTTATTTTTTCCAAACATATGTCCGTAAACAAGTTTACTTAGATAGATCAAGAACGAATGAGAATAGATAGAGGATGAGTTGTTAGTTCATCAACCTTCCATTTAGAATCATTTGATCAACATGATTTTCACCAAATGAATAAGCCATGTAATCAACGCTAGGAATTTCCTTGGTAACAATCAAATTGGCTTTTTTTCCAATGCTCACCGATCCATGTGAATCACTTAATTCCATTGCTTTCGCTCCATTAATTGTGATTGCATTGATAGCTTCAGAAGGAGTAAGTCGTTGTTTTGTAGCTGCTAGAGAGAGTAAGAACTGCATGTTGCCGCTAGGTGTACTCCCTGGGTTGTAATCTGTTGCTATGGCTACTGGAAGACCTGCATCTATCATATCTCGTAATGGTGTGTACGGAAGATTTAAGAAATAAGAACAAGAGGGTAATGAAACAGGCATTGTATTGCTGTTCTTAAGTGCGTTTATTTCTGCTTCGCCCATTTGTTCTAGATGGTCAGCACTTATGGCTCCTAGATCTATAGCCATTTGTAACCCACCCGAATTTGTGAATTGGTTTACATGCAACTTTGGTTTTAAACCATAGTTTGCAGCAGCTTCAACTACCCGTACGGTTTCTTCAATAGAGTAGTAGCCTCTTTCGCAAAAAGCATCTACGTATTCAGCTAGCCCTTCTTCAGCAATAACAGGAAGCATCTCATTGATAATTAAATCAAGATATCCTTCATGATTTTCCTTGAATTCTGTTGGGAAAGCATGCGCACCTAAAAAAGTAGCCTTAATGGTAAGAGGAGAAAGCTCTTTTAAACGCTTAACTACACGAAGCATTTTTAACTCAGATTCAACAGTAAGTCCATACCCACTCTTTATCTCAACAGCCCCAGTGCCAAGGTTCATGATATTGTTCAAGCGTTTTAAAGCAGACTCAATCAATTCATCTTCAGATGCATTTGCCATTGCTTTTGCTGAATTCAAAATTCCACCACCTCTTGCGGCAATTTCTTCGTAAGTGAGTCCATTAATTCTATCTACAAATTCACGCTCTCTACTTTTTGCAAAAACTAAATGTGTGTGCGAATCGCAAAAGGCTGGCAACACATATTTATTCTCTGCGTCTACTATTTCAAGTTGATTCCAATCTGTGATTCCATGTAAATCACTCATAGAACCAATGTCAACAATGGTATCATCTTCAATGGCGATGTAAGCGTCATCAAAAGTTGATAGTTGAGCCATTTCTTTACCGCTTTTCAGTGTAATTCCATCTGGATGATGTAAAGCAATGGATTTGATGTTTTTAATTAGGACTTTATGAGTTGATGTGCCAAACATATTTGAATCGTATTATTGTGTCAGAATCTGAAAAGCAACAAATAAAAACAGAAGCCATGAGATTTACTCTAATTATTGCCTTAATGTTACAAGTGATAACAAGTTTTGCCCAAGAAGCAGAAGTAGTACATCACACTGAATTACAAAAGTGTTTCCCAGAAAGTATTCGTTCATCTTATATAGGTGAAGGAGAAATGGAAGGTAGTACCATGCAAATGGAAGGAATGAGCATGTCTGAAGCAACATATACCTACAAGAAGAAAGATGGTACAGAGTTTAATGTATCTATCATCGATTATTCTGGAGCAACAGATATCTACAAAAATGCTTTTGCAGTATATCAAAAAGGCTTGTATGTAGAAAATGGAGATGAAATTATTCAAGCAACTGAGTTTGCTGGTAACCCAGGATGGACAACTTGGAATGCTGGAACACAATCTGGAGATATGGTACTAAGTAAAGCAGAGCGCTACATCATTATTATTTCGGGCAGTAATTTGTCTTCAACGGAACCTCTTTATGATGTTGCAGGAGGATTAAAGCTAGATGCTCTAAAGTAGATTGCTATATATATTATGTATTGAAAAGCCCTTTGCATTAGCAAAGGGCTTTTTGTTTTAATGATGGTACTTAATTAGTAGATGCTTGTAGTCTTAGGAGTGTTTAGTTAAGTATGAATGCCCCAGTGTAAATAAACGATTTAGATAGCGAAAGGTAGAAACGAAAAAGACACGCTACCGTAATCTATTTTGTCTTAGGTATGAGAGGGTGGGGTATGTATATTTATAAAGAGGAAGAAAATAATACAACGTTTCCTTTACTTGAGCAGAAGTCAATAGATCACGAAGATTAATCTTATGAAAAGCATTTGGATTCTTATTTTATTAGCAACACTGAGTAATCATTTAATAGCCCAAAGAATTGAGGTTGAATTTGTGAAAGAAGGGAGAAAAATAGAATTGAAAGATGATTTCAACATTTATTTTGTTTTTGGAGATTCAATAAGTAAGACAATTGTAAGGCCAGAGATCTACAATAATTCATTTAAGCCTCCTTGCATTGAAAGTAAAGACTTTAACATATTATTGAAATATAAGAATCGGGTTTATACACATACACTGGTAAATTTATCATGTGAATGCGATATGAGACTGACTTTCGGATATGATCGAAAACCAATTCGTGATGAATATCTTCGAGATGATTTACCAACATATAAGATTAATCATAATTATGTGGCTGTTGGTTATCTAAGGTTCCAATATTTAGAGGGGGAGTATATTGGCGTACAAAGTGCATCTAGAATTAAAAGTAAGAGGAAGTATTTTAAATGGACAAAACAACTATTGTATGATCCAAAATGGTACACTAGAACTAGAGTAACTTATTCAGAGTGGTGATGAAAATTAGCCTCCGTTCGCTCGGGCTTGTAGTCCTAAGTATGGTCAGTTAGGTATAGTTAGTAAGGTTAATATGTACTGATTTTTGAATTGACTTTTTCACACATAAAGTAAAAAGAATAGAAGTATGCGGTAAATGAATTTTTATTCGTTTATTGGCTTGGGTCATCTCACTAGAAACAACCCATTACTAGAGCTATTGACTATTCGGGATAAGATTGTCAGGAAAACAGGAAAGTATTGAAGAAGCTGATAGATCCAGATTCAAAACTCGTTAGAGTGTTGTCTTGGTGTTTTAGAATTCTGATTTTCAATATATTGAAAGAGATGTGGTGGTTTTGTGAAGAGTTGAAAAATCAGAATAGTAAATGTTATATCGAATTAAGGAAAGGCATAATAGTTATGCCCTACGAAGAAAAGATTTTTTAATAGTTCTAGGAATCTATAATGTTTTAATCTGTGGGTTAATATTGATTTCAACAGGAGAAATTATGGCCATGTTTTTTGTTTTGCCTTTATGCTTGATTCTTATAGGAATGAGTTTTATTGGTTATAATAATAAGATCGCAAATACACTATTGAGTTTTGAATCCAGAGTTGGCGATGTTAAACTTATTTTTCAAGAAAAAGAAGTTAAAAGGGAGATTTTAATACCGCTTGATGTATTAAAAATTGAATTAAAACTTGACTCTCTTTTTAAGGTTCACAATCCAGGATTGAAAATGATTTTTTATTGTGACGGAGAGAAATTATTTGAATTTACAAACAATGGAGGCTGGTCAAAATCACAGATGAAAGAATTAGCTAAACATATCAAAGAAATAACTAGCTAATTAGATTCTGTAACACTTTTCTAACAAAGAGTAGAGCCTACAGAATTCTAGCCCCTCTTTGTTAACACAGACTTTTAGTCCTGCGTAAATGCTACAGTAAGAAGCCAAAGGTCTATGTATACATAAATTCCTTTCTTGTTTAAAGAATATTAGATATGATAGAAGAAGAGAATAGTTATATCTATTAAGTGAATTTTCATTCGACTATTGAGTTGAAGTGAGGCGTTGGAATTACCTTAGCAGAAGTAATACAATATCAGATAAAGGGGTGTGTTTTGGGGTAATATGCTTCTTAGAATAGAACCAAAGCCAGTTTTTCATGAGTAGATTCGTTATAATATTAGTTCTGTTCTTGAGTGTTTCTTGTAAAGAATTATACTCTCCTTATCATTTGGGATTAAATAGGGCACCTTCTGGGATTTTGTTGGAAAAGAGAATGAACAAGTTCTACTTTGTAGAAATTCAACCGAATAACACTTATTTGGATGTGTATCCTTTGAAATACAAAGTCATGCTTAAGGAGTATAATCCTAGCGATAGCACAATCGAAGGCAAGGCCTTTGTCGCCAATTTGGATGATTATTTTCATGATGGTAAATTTGACACTATCGGTGGCGAAGGGCATGAAGTATATTATTGCACGTTTGATGGAGAAGGACGAAGTTGCAATGTTTGTTATCTAGGAAGCACCAATAAGAACGGTATGTTAGAGTTTTTTGTTAAAAAAGAAAAAGGACATCTAGGATGTATCGTTACGGTTGATCCTAATCGGAAGCGAAATCGATATAAGACTCAGAAGCGAAACCTATATTCAGGAGCACTTCTTTATGCTGATTCTAGTGATGTTAGAGCAAACTTGTAATTCTTAATAGCGCAGCAGACCTAGAGTCCAGTGCATGTATTAGTTAATACAAGTTAGAAATAAAAAGCCTCAGAGATCAGTAGCTTTTTCCTTCAAATTGTCTACCCTTAAAGTGCTACCATCAATACTTTAAATCTGTAAAGGATTTAAAGTAAGAGTAACTATGGGTAGAAGAATTATTTTAGAAGCTATGATAGCAATTGATTGAACAATTATTGATTTATGGCAAAAGATTTTAATTGAAACTATCATATAGTTCTCCAGCAAGTAGTTTTGATACTGAATTTAAACATAGAATGAAAAGGGTGCATTATGAAGGAGCAATCAAAAAAAATGCTCCTCCGCAAATACTATACAATCCATGTGTGTTTACAGATTTACTTTATTCATAGCTTCAATAATGTTATTTTCCTGCGAAGGGAAAAATATTCATGATAAGAATACGAGGGGAATCATTGAATTTCAAACCATTGAATATTCTTATGCCGATAGCTTAGATTCTTATTTTTTGCATTATAAGACGGACTCTGTTTTAGATCGAGCTACGATTGCTATGTTGATACCAAAAACTAATGAAGAGTATATAATTTTTTATAACCTAACTGTAAAGACTGACCAACAACCTTATTTTCAGTATTTGTATAATTCTCTCATAAACAATGTAGGATCTGATAGTTCACTGGGGATGCCATTTTTAGGTTTATCTAACTTGGTTGATGGCGAAATTGCAGAGTCATATTTCATTGATGCCTATTGGATTTTTAAAGATGATAAACTCATATTATGTACTTCTTATAACAAAGAAGATTTTCCAAGACTAGAAAGTCTTTATGAGCACTTTTGCAAAGGGAAAGAATTAAAAAACAAAGATTTCTATGAATAATACTCTAAAAGAAAAATCCAAGTTTCAATAGAGTTACATTCCCTTCTTTAGAACTAGCTAGTAGTGCATTGAATACAAATTTACTATATGGTACTATGTAAATACCTCCACCATAGCCATAATGCCATACATCTGAATCATCATTTGGTAACCAAACTCTTCCAATATCATTAAACGCAATTACACCAATAGTAGAAGGAAGGATGTAATTCTGCCAATTAGCCAATGCAATGCGAACCTCAAACTGAGTATAGAAACTATTCTCACCAGCAAAACGAAAACGTCTATATCCTCTCAGAGTATGGAAACCATCTAATCTACTAGACTGAAAGAATTCATAGTCTCCAAATGCGTGTTCGTAGCCTATTCTTCCTGCAAATGTGGTTCTTCCAAAAGGTACAGGAGTATATCTAAATGCAAAGTTTGAAATCAGCTTAGAAGAATTATCAGAGATTTCATTAGCTCCTGCAGCATATCTATATTTTAAGTTGAAGGTAATACCGTTTTTAGGGTTTACCTCATCTGGTTGAGTTTCTGTTTCAATGCTAATTTCTGGACCAACATAGGTCTTCAGTTCGAATAACCGCTCTGCGTCAAGTTCATTACGCTCAAAATCTGAAATGAACCTACCTTCTGAGTTTTCGATATGTACTCCATAGAAACGAGGGCCTAGTTTTAGATTTGTGTATTCTCCTAGCTGCCAAACTACTTTAGGGTGAATTAAGTAAGACTCAAATCTTGTACGGTAGTAGTTAAGTCCTCTATCTTTATTGTACTCGGTTTCGTTACCTAAACCAAAATAGTTCATTACCGCAGGAGCTAAAATTCCCAGATCAACTTCTAAATCAGCCTTACCAAATAGATCTAAAAATTCACCATTATAGTGCATACCAAATGAATTAGTAGCAAAGGCATAAACTCCTGTAAACGACTGTTTAACTCCGTATGGATTTTGCCTAAACCGATCAGATTTAAACATATACCCACCACCTATGAATATTCCATCATCAGGGTTGTACTTAGCATCTAGTAATGGCATCCTGACATCGAAGTCAAACTCTTCCATGTCATATTCGTTGATGTTATAGTCTTTATCGGTTGTTCTATCTCTTGTATCAGTACCACCTTCTAGAGTAGTACCCGTTTTTGTGTCGTAAACAATGGTTTTCTTGACTAAGCCACTTACATTTCCTGTATTGATAATCTTATCATCACCTTCGCCTCCAATTACTCGGATTAGAATTCCTTTATCTACTTCTCCTTTAATTTCTATTTCGTCTTCACCATCAAGGGCATACAGTCTAATTTCATCCGTTATTTTTCTATCGAAAGCTCTTTGATAGAGTACTTTATCTCTTTTTCCTTTTTTCGAGATTTTGTAAACAGTAACTAGAGTCGAATCATCATTGAGTCTTTCAACAACAAAATATTCTCTCTTGTCACTTCCAAGAACACTTACTCGTTTACTTAAAAAGTTGAAGTAATCTTCAGCATACGATTGTAGGTTATCTCTTCTGTTTTTGAGTTTACGAATGATTTCATCTCCGTTTAAATCATAGATTTCTTTGGGCCACTCTTTAAAGGCATTTTCGATAACACTATCTGTTAATGCCTCTTGAAGTTCTGAAGCCTGTTGAAGCCAATCATTCAAATCGGGTTCTGTCATAAAATACCTATCAAACCATCGGATACGGTAAAATCCGTAGGATGGCGTATAGCTGATGTCTTCTTCAAATCCTCTTAGGGAAGGTTGAGCCCATTTAGATCCAGCAATTTTCTTTAATGAACCATCTCCCGAAAAGAAAACTTGATCTCTATCTCTTGGAATAGGGCGGTATAGCTTTTCATCGTCTTTGAACTTGTATTCTACCCATCGCCATTGGTCATCATGGCGATCCCAATCGCCTAACCAAATATCAAAAAGGCGGTTACGTACTACAAACTCTTGGTCAACGTGGTTGTCATTATCTTTCCTCAGTTTTTCGTAAAGAGAAGGGCTCGATTCTACATCATCTCGTTTGTCGGAGAGTTGATCTGAAAAGTCTTCATAGAACTCAGCATCCACTTGTTCTTGGTTTGCTCGTTCTTCAAATATCACAAGGGTATTTGCGAAGTCTTCTTGATAAATACCAAATCTCGGATCATCAGGAACAAAGAAAATTTTGGGATTGGCATGGTATATATCTGCAGCAAGTGCTAATGGAGGAACCACTAATGGGGCATATGGGTGAGAAGCTGAAATTCCATCTTGAACAATGGTTTTAACAATGGTTTTTCGAAGTTCTGGAGGAAGTGCCAATGCTGGGTTCTTATCCATAGACCGGATAACATATTGCTTTCCATCTTCTACTTCCAGCCTTAAGGAAGTGGTTTGATGACCACCACCTTTCTTAATGATCTTTAAACCTCCTTTTTCTGTGGCAATATCAAAAATAGGGAAGGTTAAATCCGTAGCCCATTCTTCTCTGTAATTCTCGCCAAAAAGCCATTCATGTAAGTTAGTTCTGCCATGGTATTGCTGACTAGCAGAGAATACGGTGTCTTTTCCTGCGTAACTAATGTTTTTATATTTCTCTAAAAAATCTTCTTCTGATGGCTCAAAGGGTTTTTCAGAAACTGTGTTTGTGTAAAGCGGAGTATCAGAATCGGGCGAAACAAAGTTCAATTCAACTCTACCACTGCTGTAGTAATCTAGTCTAGCAAACCCACGTTCATTCTGTGCGAAAAGCGCATCACCTTTTTGTTTAACATGACCATTGTTTTTTGAACCAGAACCACTGACTATATAGTGTTTATCATCTTTTACAATATGTTCTAAAGCATGTTCATGTCCAGCCGCGTGAATAATGTCGTCATGTTGCTTCATTAAGCTAACCATGGGATTTCTAAACTCTTTGTAACTAGGGTGTGAAATGTCTTGAGGATCACCAAACACTTTGCGATAAAGCGGATAAATAGAACCAATGATAGGAAGCGGCAAATAGAAATTCGACATTTTTTTTGATGCCGTAAGAGGGAAGAGGTGATCTTTTACACTAAAAACACCACCATGAACCCCATAGCTATACATCGGATGATGAGATACTACCAGTACCTTCTTGTGTTTATTTCTTCGGATGGCGTCTTGAAATTGAACGGCTAGCTCTCCAGGAACTTTAACATCACAATCAGAACCTTCGGTAGGCTTATTATGCCTGTGCAGAAACCACTGAGTGTCTATAATAATGATAGTTATTTTGTCATCAACTTCTATCTCAATTGGGCCAGGACATCCTCTTGAAGGTAGCCAAACATCTGTGGAGTCAAGGGCTGCTTCTACATATTGCTCTTGAAGTTGCAACCAATTGATGCCTTCAGAACCAGAGCGTTGCCAGTCATGATTACCTGGAATGAATATTTTATTACCTAAGAAATCTTTAACAGAAGCAATTTGTTGATTGATTGCAATTTCAGCTTCTTCTCGAAGGGGGTGTCCTGTAGGAGGTAATCCTTTTGGATAAATATTATCACCTAAAAAGATGACGGTTCCTTTTTTACCAACTTTTTCGTTTTCCGATTTTAACAGGTCTAACACAGGATTTTCGTATGGTTCTCCTGCATCTCCTATCAAGAAAATACTATGTACTAAACTGTCTTGTCCGTTTAGATTGAAACCAAGCAGTAAAAAAACGATAGGCAGCCAGATTTCAAAAAACTTATTCCCTCTCATACAATAAACCAATTTACTATTTGGGAATTAATAATTCGCCTTTTTGAGTGAAATAGTGCGCAATATGGTAAGAAGAAGGCATTTGAGATTAATGAGAGATTGTTTTTATGCTAGAAGCCTTCTTAGTTTTATTGAGACAGTCAAGAACATTAATAAATAAAGATTACTTGAGAAGCTAGCTTC
>DIYR01000108.1 GCA_002429085.1 Flavobacteriales bacterium UBA6049 | reverse complement strand
TCGATTGATACGCTGCATCGGCTTTTGATATAACGGCTTGATAATTGGCCTCTAGTTCTGCCTGAGCTGCTTCTTCTGCCGCTTTCTTCTCCGCCTCTGCTTTTGCTTGTGCTGCACTTTCCTTAGCAGAAGTTAGCTTCTCGCCTGCTCTCGGATCATCTGGTTTTAACTTCACTGCTGATTGAAATGCGGCAATTGCAGCTTCCCAATTCTGAGAAGATACAGCTGCATCACCCTCATTCATTGCTTTGTTGAAGCTAGCTTCTAACTCGGCTGCCTCAGCTGCAGCAGCTTCTTGTTTAGAAATGGCATTATTCGCTTTTGTAATTTGATCTGCAGCATAACCTTTGTCTACTCCTAAAGCTTTTGCTTGTTCGTATTTTGGAATAGCCTCTGACCAATTCTCAGAAGCCATCATTCCATCTGCTTCTTGAATGAGCCCATCATATTGAGCTTTTTTCTCTGCCAGTTCTTCAGCTGCTTTAGCATCCGCCATTGCTGCCTCTGCTTTTGATATCTGACCATCTGGATAAGACTCACTACTTTTAATTCCTTTGGCTTCTTGGTACTTAGCAATAGCATCTTGATAACTGCCACTTTTAAATAAATTGTCTGCTTCTGATATTACTGCTTTATACTGTGCATCTAATTCGGCCTGCTCAGCAGCAGCAGCTTCATCAGCTTTGGCTTTATTCGCTGCGGTAATTTGATTAGTGGGATATGGATCACTCAACACAGATAGAGCTTCTTGATATTTAGCTATTGCCTCATCCCATTTCTTACTCTTGTACAGTTGATCTGCCTGACTAACGATCCCATCATATTGCTTCTTGAGCTCAGCTTGTTTTGCTTTTTCTGCCTCTTCAGCTTTTAGCTGATCAACTTTAGCCAACTGAGTTTTAGGATAGCTTTCATCTGATTTAATTTGACTGGCCTCTTGATACTTAGCTTTCGCCTCTTCCCAATTTTTGCTTTTCAAAGCATTATCAGCTGCAGCAATGGTGGCATCATATTTTTTCTGAGTTGCAGCCTGTGCTGCTTTTTCCTTTTCTTCTGCTTCTTGCTTATCAACAACAGCTAATTGAGATTTCGGATAGCTTTCATTGGGCTTAACCTTTGAAGCATTCTGATAATTTGTTCTCGCTTCTGAGAAACTCTTACTTGCTAATGCTTTGTCTGCTAAACCAATATACTCATCGTATTTTGCTTGTTTTCTAGCTTCAGCATCAGCTTTTTCTTTTGCTGCCTTTAATTCGGCAATCTTCTTGACTTGGCTCTTGGGGTAGCTTTCATCTGATTTAACTTGAGCTGCAGCATCATACTTCGCCTTAGCTGCATCCCAACTTTCTTTACCCATTAAAGCATCTGCTTCTGCAATTAGTTTATCGTATTTAGCCTGTGCTTCTGCTTCTTTCTGTTCTTCAATTTTTTGGTCAATGAGTAGTAACTGCCTTTTAGGATAGTCATTATCTGGCATCACCTCAGTCATCTGCTGATAAAGAGGTTTCGCTTTATCATACTTACCTGCTTTAAAATATCCTTCTGCCTTAGATTTAAGCGCGTTATACTCTTTCTTTTTTGCCTCTTCAGATGCCTTAGCGTCTTCTTCAGCATTCAACTCTGCTTCAATGGAATTAAGAATATCCTCCTCGCTTTGAGCAAATACTTGTTGACCCGATAGCATGAAACATACAGTCGTAACAAGACCAATCAAGAAAATTCTTGAAGGAAAAGATATGTTTTGGAGAATTCGGGCGCGCAATTCCAAGGTCATTTCGAAAGCCAACGAATATAAGGATTTCGACTGATTTTCAGCCCATTTGACTCATTGTCATTTCTCTCCTTCTCCTATTGAACATTCGATGTTCAAAATACCTTCTGATTTTCTGTTTTGATTTAACCAACAAAAGCTTCCATAGCTTACGTTTGTTCTGTTTTAGTTTAATACATCATGATGAATGTTGGTTACCGCGGCATTTCCTTAGGAATAGCCCAAATTCAAAGGACTTTAAGTAGTTCGGTGTTGCGCTACCAAGAGCTTAATTTTAAGATAGCTCTCCTGCGATTTGTGATAACTTCTACCAATAGTAAGGTAGAAAGGCAATTGAGAATTTAGTGGAAACACTCAACAATTGAGTTTCCACTGCTACAAGCATTTCATTTATTGTCTTTTCCGAAATAATTCGGGTCACTTCGTTTCAAAATGAAAATCAAGTATTTCGATCTAATTGATCAAACTTTCGAGTTTCCACAACGCGAATTCAGTTTAAATCAGGAAGAGTTACTATTTCACGATATTCCTATGATGGATTTAGTGGAACAATATGGAACTCCTTTAAAATTCACTTATCTACCCTCTATTTCAAGCCAAATTCAAAAGGCTAAATCATGGTTTGATATGGCCATGAGTAAAGTAAATTACTCAGGTAAATACCACTATTGTTATTGCACGAAAAGTTCGCACTTCGAACCTGTTTTGACCGAAGCATTGAAGAATGATATTCACATTGAAACTTCAAGTGCTTTTGACATCGATATTGTTAAGAAATTGGTGTCTGACGGAAAGCTTAAAAAGAACAATTATGTAGTATGCAACGGTTATAAAACAGATGCATATTTAGAAAATATAGCATCACTTATACATAGCGGATACAAAAACGTAATACCCGTAATTGACAACACCTTAGAATTAGATAAGTTAAGTAATAGTTTAAATCCAGAAGAACAATTAGAAATAGGTATCCGTATTGCTTCTGAAGAAGAACCAAAGTTTGCTTTCTACACTAGCAGATTAGGAATTGGCTATAAAGACATCGTTCCGTTTTACGAACAAAAAGTTCAGTCTAACAAACAGGTAGAACTAAAGATGCTCCACTTCTTTATTAATACTGGAATTAGAGATACGGCCTACTATTGGAGTGAACTTTCTAAGTGCTTAGGAGTATATGTTAAACTCAAAAAGGTTTGCCCCACTTTAACCGCTCTAAATATTGGCGGTGGCTTCCCAATTAAGAACTCATTGAATTTCAACTTCGATTACGCACATATGGTTGAAGAAATTGTACGTCAAGTGAAAACTTATTGTGCTGAACATAATGTTCCTGAGCCAGATCTTTTTACTGAATTTGGATCATTTACAGTAGGTGAAAGTGGCGGTGCGATTTATAAGATCCTGCATCAAAAACCTCAGAATGATAGAGAGAAGTGGAACATGATCGATAGCTCTTTTATGACAAATCTTCCTGATTCATGGGCTATCAACAAACGTTTTGTGATGTTACCTGTAAATCGATGGAATGATGAATACGAACGGGTATTCCTTGGTGGGTTAACATGTGATAGCGATGATTATTACAACTCAGAGCAACACGTAAATGCCATCTACCTTCCTAAATACGATGTTAGAAAACCACTTTACATTGGTTTCTTCAACACTGGTGCTTACCAAGAGAGTGTGGGTGGCTATGGAGGAATTCAGCACTGTCTCACCCCTGCTCCAAAACATATAATTATTCAACGTAATGAAGATGGCTCTTGGAGATCAGAATTGTTTGCTCCTGAGCAATCACCAGAATCTATGTTACGAATATTAGGGTACCAATAACTCGAACAAATGAAAACATACGCAGGCATACCAACAGAGTACGCTCAAAAAGAGCAAAGTGAGATTGTATTGATTCCTGTTCCATATGACGGTACAAGCACTTGGAAGAAAGGTGCCGACAAAGGTCCTGATGCCTTTCTCCATGCTTCAGAAAACATGGAGTTATATGATATAGAAACAGATAGCGAAGTCTATAAACACGGTATATATTTAGATACCCCTGTAAATGAAAACACTAGTCCAGAAGCAATGGTGGATGCTGTATGTGATCGTGTTGAAACATATTTACAAAACAAAAAGTTTGTCACTTTATTTGGTGGAGAACACTCAATTTCTATAGGTAGTATTCGTGCGTTCAAAAAGCATTTCGAAAAACTAACCGTTTTACAAATAGATGCGCATGCAGATCTGCGTCCATCTTACGAAGGAAGTACTTGCAATCATGCTTGTGCTGTATTCGAAGCAAGTAAAACAACCAACTTAATTCAGGTAGGAATTCGAAGTATGGATGCAAGTGAAAATGAGCACATGGATCGTAACAATGTGTTTTTTGCTCATGAGTTATCCTCTCGTACCAATTGGATTCAAGAAGTACTAGATAAATGCAAAGGCCCACTATTTATTACAATTGATTTAGATGGTTTCGATAGTGGAATAATGCCTTCTACCGGAACACCAGAGCCTGGTGGCATGAGTTGGGAGCAAGTCACGAACTTACTAAAAGCTGTATGCAGTTCTCAACAAGTAGTAGGTTTTGACATCGTAGAACTTTGTCCAAACGCACACAATGCTGCTCCAGATTTTCTTGCTGCTAAACTCTACTACAAATTATTAAGCTACGTATTTAACCGATAAAATTATGTCAATTCAGAAAGGTCCTATTTCTCAATTCATCACTACACACTACAAGCACTTCAATGCTGTTGCTTTAGTAGATGCCGCAAAAGGCTATGAAGAACACCTAACAAAAGGTGGTAAGATGATGATTACTATTGCCGGTGCCATGAGTACAGCGGAGCTTGGAATTAGTCTAGCCGAAATGATTCGCCAAGATAAGGTTGCTATCATTTCATGTACTGGCGCTAACCTTGAAGAAGATCTAATGAATCTAGTTGCTCATGATCATTACGAACGAGTTCCAAACTATAGAGATCTTACTCCAAAGCAAGAATGGGATCTACTTGAACGAGGACTAAATCGAGTTACAGATACTTGCATCCCTGAAGAAGAAGCATTTAGAAGGTTACAAAACCATGTGTTCGATTGCTGGAAATCTGCAGAGGATAAAGGCAATCGCTACTTCCCGCATGAATACATGTATCAATTATTGAATTCAGGTGTTCTAGAGCAATACTATCAGATCGATCCGAAAGATTCTTGGATGATTGCCGCAGCTGAGAAAAACCTACCAATTGTAGTTCCTGGATGGGAAGACAGTACCATGGGTAATATTTTTGCAAGCTACTGTATGAAGAATCAACTCAAACCAAATACTGTTAAAAGTGGTATTGAATATATGACCTATTTAGCCGATTGGTATATTAAAAACAGCCAAGGAGCTGGTGTTGGATTCTTTCAGATCGGAGGTGGAATTGCTGGTGACTTCCCTATTTGCGTAGTTCCTATGTTATATCAGGATTTGGAAATGACGAACATTCCGTTTTGGAGTTATTTCTGTCAAATTAGCGATAGTACTACGAGTTACGGATCTTATTCTGGTGCTGTTCCAAATGAGAAAATCACTTGGGGTAAACTAGATATTGATACACCTAAGTTCATCATTGAATCAGATGCTACTATTGTTGCCCCATTGGTATTTGCTTGGATATTGGGACAGTAAACACATATGCAAAACAGTCACCAATTGCTCTTTGTTTCAACAATTCTATCTTGATTCAAGCTTTTGAAATTCTATTGAATCAATTTGTTCACAATTGATGGCTTATAACTAGCAAGGTGACAGTTGCCATAAATAGTTGATAACTGTAACTAAAAACTATATTTGCACCTCAAATTTTGCGTGAAAATGGCTGAACAGCACGAAGAAGACATTCACTTAGACGAGGTTTATAGCAAAACTGAAACGTTTATTCAGAAAAATCAGCAACCATTAACTATTGGAATTATTGCTGTATTAGCAGTTGTAGTAGGTGTATATTACTATTTCAACATGTATTTACCTCCTCTTCAGCAAGAAGCTCAAGATCAGATGTACACTGCTCAAAAACATTTCCAGAACGATTCATTGCAATTGGCAATGTATGGAGATGCTCAAGGCAACTTAGGTTTTGAAGATATTGTTGATCAATTCGGTTCTACAAATGCTGGTAACACGGCTAAGTATTACATGGGAGTTTCATTATTAAGAAGTGGAAACTTTGAAGATGCCATTTCTTATTTGAAATCTTACGATGCAAAAGACGAGATCACAGCAGCCATTGCATTAGGTGCTATTGGTGATGCCATGTCTGAGCTAGGTGACGAACAAGGGGCATTAGATTATTACGTAAAGGCTGCTAACGCTCGTGATAATGAATTCACTACTCCAATTTACCTGATGAAAGCTGGAAATTTGGCTGAGCGCTTGAATAATCATGGTGAAGCTATCAAGCATTATAAAAGAATTAAGAAAGATTACGCACGTACGCAAGAAGGACGAACTATTGAAAAATACATCGCTCGTGCCGAAGCATACGTAAACTAATCAATAAAGCATTTACATTTGAAAGCGAGTCTCAACGGCTCGCTTTTTTTATTCAATGAATTATGGCTACAGCAGGAAAGAATTTATCAGCATACGACAAAGAAACTCTTCCTAACATCGAAGGATGGAAATTTGGAATTGTAGTAAGTGAGTGGAACGAAGAAGTAACTCAAGGATTATTGTACGGAGCAAAAACTGCTCTACTTGACCTAGGTCTAAAAGGAGAAGATCTTATTATAAAAGATGTCCCTGGTAGTTATGAATTACCCCTAGCTGCTCAATTTTTATTCAGCGCTACTGACGTAGATGCAGTAATTTGTTTAGGGAGTGTAATTCAGGGAGAAACAAAACATTTCGATTTTGTTTGTGAAGCTGTTTCCCAAGGGGTAAAAGACGTTGGCCTTAAGTTCAATAAACCTTGTATATTTGGTGTATTAACAGATAACACCATGGAACAAGCTGTTGCAAGAAGTGGCGGTGAACATGGAAATAAAGGAACAGAAGCTGCTATAGCTGCTGTAAAGATGGTTGACTTATTAAAGTCATTCGGAAAAGGTAAATCGAAACTAGGTTACTAAGTCTTCGTTTTTACTTTAGACCAAGGTTTAACCTGCCATTGCGTGGTTACTGTACATAGCAAGTTTTGGTCTGTATCATAAATGGGAATATCACAAGGAAACGTTACCGATTCTTGACCTTCTAAAGGTTTCACCACCAGTGTTGTAAGCTGTTCTTTCGTGAGTTCGAAACGTGCGTAAGCAGCTTTTTTGCCTTGATATACGTAATCTGCTGAAATGGTTTTCATGATGATGCGGTATTCCTTTACTCCTAAATGACGGAGTATTAATAAACCAGAAGCGTACTCTCCAGCAGTAGCAAGCAAACAAGCATGTAATCCATTTAAATGATTCTTGTTTGACCTTTTGTATGGAATATCAATTTGTACGTGCTCATCACCTATGCTACTTAACCACAAACCATGTGGTTTATTAAAAGGAATTGTTCTCCATAAAACACGATTCACCACCCAGCGATGGAATGGTGAACCGTCAACTTTTGAAAGCCATTTATCTATATTCATTTGTCTAATATCGATTCAATATCAGGCTTAAAATACAAGTTACTTTTCATAACCTTACCATCCTCTCGATAAATTGGTTTTCCATTTTCATCTAACTTGCTCATATTACTGCGCTGAATTTCTTCAAACACTTCTTCTATTTTATGCTGCATGCCGTGCGCCAAAATGGTTCCACACAAAATATAAAGCATATCACCTAACGCATCTGCCACTTCCACCAAATCACCATTTTGAGCGGCTTCTAAGTACTCTTCATTTTCCTCGCGCATTAATTTGTAGCGCAATAGCTTGATCTGATCGTCTACCGCTACCGTTGGAGCTTGTTCATTAGTAATTCCAAAGGCATCGTGAAAATTAGCTACATGCCCAATAATTCGTTGAAAAGTTGAATCACTCATATCTGAATTTCTTTGCAGAAAAAGTACATGATTTTTCAGGTATCGCCATACTCCCAATTGTTAAAATACTTAACACTTTTTAACAACAGAACGCTTGATTTCACTGGGTTTTGCGTCATATTTGCGATTGTTAAAAACTCCACTCAACAGTATAAACTCATTGTATAACCTATGATTAGTTTTGACTTAAATCAAGGGCTAAAATGGAACTAACAAATAACCCAACTACCAACACGTCAACAGACATTAGAGCTTTAAACGAAATGATTCAGCGCGAAAGTGCGTTTGTGGATCTTATTCGTATGGAAATGAAAAAGGTAATCGTTGGTCAAGAATACATGGCCGATCGATTGTTGATTGCTTTGTTAGCTGATGGGCACATCTTGTTAGAAGGTGTACCTGGATTAGCAAAAACACTTGCTATCAACACTTTGAGTAAAACTATCCATGCTGATTTTAGCAGAATTCAATTTACACCAGATTTATTACCAGCTGATTTAGTAGGTACAACAATCTATAATGCCAAAAGTGGTGAATTCACAAATAAGCAAGGTCCAATCTTTGCGAACTTCGTTTTAGCTGATGAAATTAACCGTGCCCCGGCAAAAGTGCAATCCGCATTGTTAGAAGCTATGCAAGAGCGTCAAGTAACAATTAGCGATCAAACATTCAAGCTTCCAAAACCATTCATGGTGTTAGCAACGCAAAACCCGGTAGAGCAAGAAGGAACATATCCGTTACCTGAAGCACAAACCGATCGTTTCATGTTGAAGGTAGTATTAGACTACCCTACCATTGAAGATGAGAAACACATTGTTCGAATGAATGTTTCATCAGCTGATTTCCCTCAGCCTAATGCCGTTTGTTCACCAGATGATATTGTAAAGGCAAGATCTGCTGTTCGTCAGGTGTATATGGATGAAAAGATTGAGCAATACATTGTAGACATTGTTTACGCTACTAGAACCCCTAGAGATTATAGGTTAGAGCACTTTGTTCCGTTAATTAACTTCGGTGGTTCTCCTCGTGCTTCTATCAGCTTAGCTTTAGCAGCTAAGGCACATGCCTTTATTCAAAGACGTGGATACGTTATCCCAGAAGATGTTAGAGCTGTTTGTCAAGATGTGCTTCGTCATCGTATTGGACTTAGCTATGAAGCCGAGGCAGAAAACATTACAACAGAACAAATCATCAACGAGTTATTAAATACTGTTGAGATTCCATAGATCTGTGTTATCCATTGATAGACAAGTGAAGTAAGGATAGGAACATGGAAACACAAGAACTTCTCAAGCGCGTACGTAAAATAGAGATCAAAACGAGAGGACTCTCCAATCAGATATTTTCTGGTGAGTATCACTCTGCGTTTAAAGGTCGTGGTATGGCGTTTTCTGAAGTACGTGAATACCAACCTGGTGATGAAATTCGCAGTATAGACTGGAACGTAACGGCTCGATTAAATTCGCCTTACGTAAAAGTATTTGAGGAAGAGCGTGAATTAACGGTCATGATTTTAATTGATGTAAGTGCTTCTGAAAATTTTGGAACAAGAACTCAATTGAAACGACAGTTGATTACTGAGCTTTGTGCTGTTCTCTCCTTCTCTGCTATTCAGAATAATGATAAGATTGGCGTGATTTTCTTTTCTGATCAGATCGAGAAGTTTATCCCCCCTAAAAAAGGGCGTTCTCACATTTTGAGAATTATTCGCGAGTTAATTGATTTTAAACCAGAACATTCTAAAACAGATATCTCGCAAGCACTTAAATACTTATCTAACGTAATCAAAAAACGAAGTACAGCATTTGTTTTATCCGATTTCAGAGATGATGCTTTCGTTGACGCATTGAAGATTGCTAATAGAAAACACGATATCGTTGCATTACAGATTTTAGATCAAGCCGAACTAACACTACCTGATGTTGGATTAATACCAATGGAAGACCCTGAAACAGGTGATTGGAATTGGGTGGATACATCAAGCAAAACAGTTCAAAAAGAATTTAAAATCAATGCATTGAAACGCAAAGATCAATTGAACCAATGGTTTCAAAAGTGTGGTGTTGATTCAACTACTATCAGAACCGATCAGAATTACGTAAAACCGTTGTTGAACCTGTTTAAAAAACGCGAAACAAGCAGATGATACATCGCATTATCATAGGATTAGTCCTTTTACTTACCTCAGTACCATTAGCTGCACAGAATACTGTCTCAGTTGAAGGAAAGCTCTTTCAAAATGAGATTCGAATCGGAGAACAAGTTACGTACGAATTAAGCATCACAGCAGATCAAGAATCTAATATTGTATGGCCTATTTGGTTAGACACGCTTTCGGCTAAAGTAGAAGTTGTTTCTATCTCTAAAATAGATACCACCATACTAGAAGATCAAGTAACTCTAACACAGGAATTGAGTTTAACGAGCTTTGATTCTGGGTTGTGGGTTGTTCCACCTGTCCTTGTACAAGTGAATGGCAATTCATTTGAAACTGAAGCACATTTACTATCTATTCAATCTATTGATGTTGATACGGCTTCCTCACTAAAAGAAATCAAATCCATTGAAGAGGTTCCCTATACATTCAAAGAAATCTTAATGATTGGAGGAACCATTGTTGGTGGGTTATGGTTAATAATGGGAGTAATTGCTCTAATTGTTTATTTACTTGGAAAGAATAAAGTTGCCCCAAGTGAACCAGTAAAAGAAGACATTCCATTAGATATTTGGGTTACCCAAGCATTAGATGACTTAGAGAAAAAGTCGTTGTGGCAAAACGGAAATCACAAGATTTATCATGTTGAATTATCGGAGATTACGAGAACGTACTTAGAGAAACAATTTAACATCCTTGCCCTTGAAAGTACGACATTCGAAATTGAACAACAACTACCAAAAATTGGATTTTCACCAGTAATTCAGCAAGACTTAATTCAGGCCTTACGTATTTCAGACATGGCCAAATTTGCAAAAGCACAACCTCTCAATACAGAAAATGAATTCGCCTTAAAGGCAATCAGAAATGTAGTGGTTTGGGTAGAACAACAAAAACAACAAGAACATGCTGGAGAGTGAAATTACATTCGCTAATGTGCACTTCTTTTGGGCCATGTTGCTGATACCTATTTTGGTAACAGTTTACATTCTTCGTTCAAAAAAGAACACTGCATTACTCCAGTTTTCAGCCAAAGGAGACCTACCCACCGGATCTTCTTATAAAGTATGGCTCAAGCATGGTGTTTTTGCGCTAAACATGTTGGCTTTAGCTTCATTTATTACCGCACTGGCAAGACCACAATCGTCTACTAGTGGACAAAACGTATCTACAGAGGGAATTGATATTGTAATTGCTCTAGATATTTCAAGCAGTATGCTTGCACGCGATTTCAAGCCAAACAGATTAGAAGCTTCTAAAGATGTAGCTCAAGAATTCATCGATGCTAGAATCAATGATCGTATTGGTTTAGTGGTGTATGCTGGTGAGAGTTTCACGCAATGCCCCTTAACTACTGACCATGCAGTATTAAAAAATCTATTTCAAGAGCTCGAAAATGGGTTAATTACAGATGGTACAGCTATTGGAATGGGATTAGCTACTGCCGTAAATAGGCTGAAGGATAGTGAGGCAAAGAGTAAAGTAGTGATCCTTCTATCAGATGGGTCTAATAACGCTGGTGACATCCCTCCTATTACAGCTGCCGAAATTGCCGAAACAATGGGAGTTCGCGTGTACACAATTGGTGTTGGCACAAATGGTATGGCTCCTATGCCGTTTAAAGTAAATGGACAGACTATTTATGAAAACGTTCAGGTATTCATTGATGAAGAAACATTGACTGAAATTGCAAACCTTACGGGAGGTCAGTATTTCAGAGCTACCGATAAAGACAATCTTGCTGAAGTATATGAACAAATAGACCAATTAGAAAAATCAATTATAGAAGTAACCGAGTTTAGAAAACGAAACGAAGAATATTTAGCTTGGATTCTATTGGGATTAGCTCTATTGGGGCTTCGTTTTCTTATTCAACACACCGTTATTAAGAGTTTAACCTGATGTTCAGATTTGCACATATATCATATTTCTGGCTATTGGCTGCTCTTCCAGTTTTCTGGATCTTATTTGTCTTCTATCTACGTTGGCGAAAGCAGCGCATGAAGCATTTAGCAGACAGTAATTTACTCAGAACAATTATGCCTGATGTAAGCGCTAGAAAGCCGTGGGTACACATCACGTTGTGGAGCATCGCAATTGTATTCCTAGTTATAGCAGCAGCTGGTCCTCAGTTTGGTAGTAAACTAGAAGAAGCTAAACGAGAAGGTGTAGAGTTAATGGTATGTTTAGATGTATCAAATTCTATGTTGGCCGAAGACC
>DIYR01000114.1 GCA_002429085.1 Flavobacteriales bacterium UBA6049 | reverse complement strand
ATGGAGGTTACCCTTCGACAGGTGTATTACAAAATGCTCGTGTTCGCGCTGTTAAAGCATATCCGGTAGACGATGTTGATACTTATGAAGATTACTCGGCTCATACATTTAGTACAGAGATTAATACCATAGGTTTTAACTGGAAGTCAATCAACTTCACAACATTCCAGTGGGACATAGCTGATAGTACAGTGTACTTTGTAGAGCAGCAAGATGGAGATATCTGGAAAATGATCTTTACAGGATTTGGTGGTTCATCAAGCGGTAAATATTATTTCACCAAAGAGTTGATCTATGAAACTGCACCTGTTGATACTTCAGATACTACAGTATCTGTGGCAGATTTGCAGCCAAGAGATATGTTCTTAGAAACGTACCCAAATCCTGTAAATGGAGATGTCCTTAACGCAGTAGTTTCTGGATTCGATGGCGAAACAACCTTCCGTATGGTAGATATGAATGGTAGAATCGTATTCGAATCAACAGACTATATTACAAATCTTGCTCCTAAAACCATTCCTGTAGGGCAATTAGCGAATGGTATCTATGTGTTGCAAGTTCAACAAGGAAGTAACACCAATACTTCTAGAATCATTATTCAATAATCTTAGATAATACAGCAAACAGATGAAGAAGTTTATCACCGCTGCAGCAGTTTTACTAACTGTTGCAGCTACCGCTCAAACCAAAAAACAACAAGATGTGGAGGCCATTAAGGGCATGTGTGGCTGCCACGCTGTAAAGTTTGACTATGCAGAAACATTTGCAAGCGATACATCTTACGAATTGCACGATCAGTATCACACATCAGCTCCAGCAGAGTGGGTATTTGTGGCTGAGGAATCAGAAGACAAAATTGTGTTGCAGCACTTGTTGGTTATACAGGATTCAATCATCATCAAACACTGGCGACAAGATTGGACTTACCAAGAGACCAACATTCATGAGTTCTATAAAGACAGAACTTGGAAGCACAAAGAGTTTAAAGCTGATGAAGTAACAGGCCAATGGGCTCAAGAGGTGTATCAAGTAGATGATAGTCCTCGTTACTCAGGATTAGCAACATGGGTGCACGTAGATGGAAAGCACTATTGGGAAAGTACGGTAGATGCACCTCTTCCAAGAAGAGAGTACACAAAACGTTCTGACTATAACGTAATGCAGAGAACCAACAAGCAAATCTTAACGGATTATGGTTGGTTACATGAACAAGATAACTTGAAGGTATTACGCGATGGAGGAAAAGACGTAGTGATTGTACAAGAAAGAGGACTAAATGCATACCATAAAACTGATAAATCAAAATGCCAAGCAGCCATAGAATGGTGGAATAAGAACGAAGCATTTTGGGCAATTGTTAGAACTGAGTGGGATAAGGTTTTTGATGAAAAGAAGGATCTTACATTAGAGTCTAAAGTTGATAACAAGTTAATGTGGTCTTATTTATTCGAATTAGGAGATGAAATGGCTATGAAGTCAAAAGAAAATCCTAAAAAAGTAGCAAAAGAAGTACGTGAAATCATTCTGAAGTTTCAAAAAGACACATCAATGACTTCTACTTCAAACTCAACAAAAAGCAATTAACAATCATGTTTGCTGAGCACAATGTATTGGCTAGTTCAATGCAAGGTTTCATAGCTCTTCCTGAGGAAAGCCCTTACCTCATTTTGAGCTATGGAACGGTGCTTTTTCAATGCTCTCAAATAGATTTAGAATTTTTAGAAGAGCGATTACAATCGGAACGTCAATCACCATATTCAAGTGTTTGTCCTTGTACGAAAGCTTTCTTGTTTCGGCTTCCAGATCAAGGTACTGTCCGATTGTATTTATCACGTAGAGAAATAGCTGAGCTTCACAATTTAATTTGTGAGGCTTTGCTGTTCCTACAAGCTCAAGATGTAATCAGATCTGCGCAATGATTCGATTTTTGGTATTGTTCTTACCCCTATGTTTTACCTTGACTGTACAAGCTCAACAACTCACTATACTTGAAGAAGGTAGCAGTTTACCAATGATTCAGGCTCATGTGAGTCAGTATAACCAAGGCGCAATTGCCAAAACCACACTTTCTAATGCTAAAGGCACAGTTTCTCTGTCTTCAGCAATACCCTCAGATAGTCTAGTTATTACTTATTTAGGCTTTGAAAAAATCACCATTTCATCACCTTATCCAACAGATACAACCATTTATTTAAAATCACTTCAATCCATGTTAAATGAAGTGGTTGTTACGGCTCAATACCGTCCTGAAAGTGCAGATAAGGCAGTCCATAAAATCAAAGTAATTGATCGGGTTAAAATAGATCAAATGGCTGCTGTTTCGCTAGAAGAAGTCTTGATGAATGAAACAAATATTAGAATCAGTCAAGATGGAGTTCTCGGAACTCAGATTCGTATGCAAGGAATGTCTGGCGAGAACGTAAAAATTATGATTGATGGAGTTCCAGTAATTGGTCGTTTAGATGGAAACATCGATTTAAGTCAAGTTTTGCTAGATAATGTAGAGCGTATAGAAATCATTGAAGGTCCATTAAGTGTAAACTACGGAACGAATGCGCTAGCAGGTACTATTAACATAATTACTAAATCTGGTAAAACTTCACCTAGTAGTATTCAAGCGAATACCTATTTAGAAAGCGTTGGAACCTACAACTTTTCAGGTTCATGGAGACATCAGTTTGATAAATGGAGCATCGGCTTAAATGGCTCAAGAAATGTATTTAATGGCTGGAGTCCAGATGACGAAATGGAACCAAATGGTGAGAGTTTAGTCGCAGACTCTTCAAGAGTAGATCAATGGAATCCAAAAGAACAATGGCTTGGTGGTTTAACAGTAGGGTACAGTGATAAGAATACTTCTGGAAGCTTCACTTCAAGTTATTTCACAGAAAAAATCATCAATAGAGGTTACCCAAGAGCACCTTTTGGAGAAGTAGCATTTGACGATTACTATTACACGGATAGAATAAATAACTCTATACAACTACAGCATCAATTTAAAAACAAGATTCGATTGCAAACAGTTGCAGCAGTTAATTACTACGAGAGAAGAAAAAGAACACAGATTACGGATTTAACAACTTTAGATCAGAACCCTGTATCAGATCCTTCTGCACATGATACTTCATTGTTTATTCAGTACATGAATAGATCAAGTTTCATTTTTCCACTAAAGAAAGAAGCAATAATGGTTGAAATGGGATACGATTTCAATCATGAGACGGCAGAAGGTAAACGAGTAGAGTCTACAAGACAAGACCAAGGTGATTACGCCTTTTTTGCCACTGCCGAATTTAAGTGGAATGATTTTGTAATTAGACCAGGAGCACGCTATGGCTACAATACACAGTACGATGCTCCTATTACACCTGCAATTAATATAAAATGGGCAAAGAATAAATGGGCAGTAAGGGCATCATATGCTAGAGGATTCCGTGCTCCCGAACTAAAGGAATTATACCTAGATTTTGTAGATATCAACCATAACCTAAACGGAAATACTGATTTAGAGGCAGAGCAATCACATAACGTATCAGGAAGTATTCAATGGAAGAAGTTAAAGAACCAAACCCTTTGGAAACTAGAGTTAAGCGGTTTTTACAATAAGTTTTATAACGAGATTAGACTTACAGAAATAGACCCACAAGAGGCATTGTATACTTACACGAACATTGGTGAATCTCACTCAGTTGGAGGCCAGTTTTCAAGTAGTTTGGTTTGGCAACATCTAAAAGCTGAGGCAGCAGTAATGTACACAGGTATAGGAAGTGAATTTGATAACTACGATTCTCCTCAATATGATTTCTACCCAGAAGCTACCATTAATGTGCAATACAATTTAAGAGAGTTGAAAGCATCCGTTGGTGTTTACTATAAATTCCAAGGGGAATTGCCAAGAACATATCAGAATTCAGATGGAGGCCTGTCAACATTATACACCGAATCATATCATACAATGGATGCATCATTTACCAAGCGTTTTTGGTATGAGCGAATTCATGCAACCATAGGAGCAAAAAATTTATTCGATGTGTCTAGTGTAAATTCGGAGGCCAGGACTGGAGGAGCGCATCAATCTGCAGGTTCATTGTTAATAGGCACAGGTAGAATGTACTTTTTAAAACTTGTTTGGAAATGGAATTACTCAAAAAAATAGGCTACTTACTTTCTGCTGTTTTCTTGATGACTTCATGTTTACCAGAAGAAGATCCTGTTCCGCCTGTAGATAGAGGAGGGATGACTACCGTTCAAATAGAAATGGGAGGTACGTATACAGATCAGGTTTGGTATAATTTATCTGCTCAAGAGGTTATAAAAACTGTGAATCGCTATAGTTATGATATGATTTATGACCCTACTTTAACGATAGCACCAATAGGATTGAATTCTGCACGAATTAGCAGTATTGCGGCTACAGGTTCATCTGATTTTTCGACAAGTGTAAATCCAACTGATTACACTTATTATGAAAGTGATCCAAGTGGAATACAAGATAGTAGTGCTTTTGCAAAAGTGGATTTTGAGTATGGTAAGGTTTACTTGGTGAAACTAGGTGTGAATGAGTCAGGAAATCAGGCAGGATACAAGAAAATTCGATTAACTAAAGTAGATGATGTATCATATCTTCTGGAACATGGCAAGCCAGATGATAAAAGTCCTACACAACTAGAACTTTCTGCACTTGCCAACATGGAGCAAAGAGCAATTCACTTTGGAGAGAATACACTGCTTGATATATTGCCAAGACACGATGAATACGATGTGTTGTTTACGAACTATACACATTTGTTTTACACTCCTTACTTGGCTTATTCTGTAACTGGTATGCTATTGAATGCCCATAATGTAGAAGCATCAGAATTAGATGATTCAGCAGATTTTTTGGATGTTACAAGCACTTCATTAGATACAGTTACTTGGTCTTCAGAACTTGACGAGGTAGGTTATGATTGGAAATGGTATAGCTTAGAAACAAGTAGTTATACTGTTTATTCTGATCGGACATTTGTTTTGAATGATCGCTATGGATATCATTATAAAATGCGATTTATAGACTTCTATAATTCACAAGGCGAAAGAGGGTATCCTACCTTTGAAATAGAGCGATTGTAATACCTAATTTTAGGTATTGTTATTGACATAGCCAGTAAACGGAGTTAACGATAAGTTCAAATTGCGCTACTTTTGGATGAATGAACATGCCAGCAATAATACGTTTATCTGATCTCAAGCGAGGAGATGAGGCAAGTATCAAAGAAATTGAAGATAGCCCTATTACAGAGAAACTATTGGAAATGGGATGCTTACCAGGCGAAAAATTGCGCGTAGAGCATGTTGCTCCTTTAGGTGGTCCTATTGCCATCTCAGTAGTAGGCTATAAGTTTAGCCTTCGTAAAAGCGATGCTGCACATGTATTGCTTGATATTGAGGCAACAACTGAATAAATTATAATGGTCTGTCTTCTTAGGCTAGAAATTGATAGGTAATCAAACTAGCAAAGTACGCTAAACCAGTTAAATAGCTAAACTGAATGATGGGCCATTTCCAACTATTAGTTTCTCGTTTTGTTATGGCCAATGTGCTCATACACTGCATGGCAATAACAAAGAAAATGAGTAAAGATGAAGCTGTAGCAACTGACATTAATGGTTGACCAGTATTCGGATTAATTTCGCCTTTCATTTTCTCTTGTAACTCAGAGATGTTATCCGCTCCGCCCTCTACGCTGTAAATAACGCTCATGGTTCCTACAAAAACCTCACGAGCCGCAAAACTACTGATGATGGCAATCCCCATTTTCCAATCAAAACCTAGCGGACGAATAGCTGGTTCAATGGCACGTCCCATTAATCCAGCGTATGAATGGCGAAGCAATTCACTATTCATTTCAGTTGTTAATGTCTCTTCTTCGGTAGGGGTTGCTTGTATCTTTTCCTGGTAATTTTGGGTAATTTGAATACGTTCTTCACTAGGTCCATAAGAGGAGAGTCCCCATAAAATAACAGAAATCAGTAGAATGATTTTACCTGCTTCTGTTACAAAAGTCAATCCTTTGGTCCACATTGTTAGTCCAACGTTTTTCCATCTTGGAGAGCGATAGGTAGGTAGTTCCAAAATGAAAGAGCTACCAAATCCACTTTTAATGACTTTGTGAAATACAAAAGCTACAATTCCACTTAGTACTAACCCTAGTAAATACAATCCTAGCATAAACAACCCTTGCAGACTAATAAAGCCCAAGAGATATTCATCTGGAACAATGAAACTAACTAAGAAAACATATACAGGCAAACGAGCAGAGCAACTCATCAGTGGAGTAACCATAATGGTAATTAAACGCTCTTTCCAGTCTTCAATACTTCTAGCCGCCATAATTGCAGGCACAGCACAAGCAAACCCGCTTACCAACGGAACTACACTTTTACCATTCATTCCTACGGCTCTCAGTAAACGATCATTCAAGAAACTTACACGAGCCATATAGCCTGTTTCTTCAAGCACCTCTATTAAACCAAAAAGAATGGCAATCTGAGGAACAAAAATCACAACACCGCCAATTCCAGCTATGATACCATCTACTATAAAGTCGTTGAACTTACCTGCTGGTAATGAGCTAGCTACTGCATCGCCAATCCAAGCCATACCAGCATCAATCCAATCCATAGGAACGGTTGCTACCGTAAATACTGCTTGAAATACAATAAAGAATACACTCAAAAATGCCACGTAACCCCAAAATGGGTGCGTGAGCCATTGATCTAACTTAGCTGTTCTAGCTAATGGACCACGTTCTTGGTGTACAACGGCTTGAACTTTAGATAACAAAGGAGCAATGGTTCTGTAACGTTCAGATATTTCAAGAATGTCTTGTTGTTTAGGATCTAGTTCAAACCCATTGAATAAGTCATCAATGCGTTCTTTTTTACCCTTAATCCAAGGGTACTTATCATTGTTTACGGCCAATTTAAATGAAGCAAAAGACGAAACACAGTCCATTAGTGCTTCTAACTTGGCCGTAAAAACTGATGAAAGCGTGTTTTGATGATCAAAGAAGCTTACTGTTGATTTACGACCTTCTAGCAAATGGTTTTGGATATGTTCAATTCCCTCTCCATGCTTAGCGTTAATGGCAAGTACAGGAACCGATAAAATTTCAGAAAGCTGTTTTGCATCTATTGATATTCCACTTTGCTCAGCAATATCATGCATGTTGAGTGCAATAATTGTCGGAATCTTTAAGTCAAGTACTTGAGTAGCTAAGAAGAGGTTACGCTTTAAGTTAGAAGCATCTAAAACCAATACAATACTATCAGGATGATTTACATGTTGTGCATCCATTAGTATTTCGCAACTTACTTGTTCATCTGCAGATTTAGGAGAAAGCGAGTAAATACCAGGTAAATCTATAATGATAGATTCAGATCCATCAGCATGTTTATAAGGTCCCGTCTTTTTATCTACTGTAACGCCCGGAAAATTTCCGACTTTTTGATTTAGCCCTGTAAGAGCATTAAAAAGAGTGGTTTTCCCTGCATTGGGGTTACCAACAAGGGCTATTTGTCGCGCAGCTTTTCCCATTGAATAAAACCCCAAAAATGCAGCACTTCTGTGGTCTATGCAATACCTATTAGGTGGTAATGTAGATAGTTGTCAGACACGTTACGAGAATTGAAATGTTAGCCTAACGTTTTTAGATTATTTGAGTCATTAGTCCAGTGATTCACAAACTGTATTTAAAACCAGATATATTGCTCTGTTTGATTGTTTTTATTAACGGTTAAATATATGCGAATTGACTTTAAACGTGAAGGTTAGCGAGCTACTGGGGTTGTTAATGAGGTAACTTGAAAGCGATAATTAACCAAATTCTTAAATTCAAAAAAATCGCGTATGTCTGCACCGACTTACAATCAGTTTCAGCAAGTATTTTCACTTAACTGGTTATCGAATACATTGGCTAATGTTAAAGCACCTCATAATCAACTTCAACCATTAGCACATCAATCTATTACAGAAATTTTAGGAAACCAAGGAGCCCAGACACTCATAGGAGAGTGGGATCTAGTTTGGGGGCCAATAGTATTCTCGGCTCATGACAATGGAAATAAATCTGTTGCCGATAATACTATGTACTTGGCGAAGTCAAGTTCTGAAGATACTTATGTATTGGCAATTGCAGGTACAAACCCTGTATCCCCGTATGGATGGTTTATTGAAGATTTTGCAACTAGTACTACCCAAAAATGGCCTTTTGATTCTTCTTTATCTGAAGATAACGATGTAGTAGTTTCTACAGGAACTTATATTGGAATACAGCACTTACTACAAATGAAAGACGGAGCGCATGGTAATATGTCTGTTGTTGAATATTTAGCTTCTATATCAGATAACGCGAGCCCCCAAACTCAGTTAATTGTTACGGGACATAGTTTGGGTGGAGCACTTTCAGCATCACTTGGTTTAGCATTGTTAAATATGCAAACACAAGACATAAACTTTCCACTTACAAACCCAAATGGAAGTGGAGAACCAATTGGAGGAGAATCAATTTCTATAAAAGCATGGGATTCAAACCAAAACTTTATCGTGAGTACCTTGCCTTCGGCTGGAGCAACTCCTGGAAATGAGAAATTTGCTAACTATTATGATCAATTACTAGGCGCAAGAACTATTCGCGTTTGGAACCTCATAGATGTAGTTCCACATGGGTGGAATAGACAAATGCTAGAGGAATCACCATTTTTATACGAACCAGAAATTAAGCCAGGAATATTAGTTCTTGCCGCAGCAGGGTTGGCATTAGTACATTCATTGAAAAGTGGTAAAAAATATACCCAGATAATGGCACAAATTCCAGGTTATAATGGAAAGGTTAACCAAGCCATTGTAAATAAAGATGAAATAAAGGCATTGATTGATCAGGTTGGAGAAGCTGAAATAGAAAAGTTGATTGAAACTGTATTGAAAACTGCTGCTGAAAAATTACATATAAAGAAGAAAGATGAGGAAAAGTGGCTGAATACTATTTCAGCTGTGATAGCACAAATTGTAGTATCTAAACTCCAAGAAAAGGTGGATAAAAAAATCGAAGAGTTAATTGATAGGCTACCTCAGGAGTTTAAAGACATGTTGAATTCAATTTATGCAGAAGCTAATAATTTGATGGAGTATCTGGTTCAATTAGGATATCAACATGTACAAGCATATGTGAAATTTATTGGAGTAGAGGAGTTTAACAAAATCATGGCTGCTCACAAGCCTAAAACAGAAAACCTAAAGGAAGAATCTTTAATGGCATAGTATCTTTACCAACTGAATAATTATCCCCATTGTATGTCAATGGGGATTTTTTATATCCGTTTTCTGCTTGAAAATTCCATGGCATCACCTTTACCAAAACCATAGCTTAATCCAGCAGAAATAAATGTTCCACGTTGCCTACTGCTATATAGTCTAAATTCAGGTTGGTCTGTCACCGTTTGGAATTTTCTGGAGTTGAATACATCACGTACGCTTAGGTTGGCAACTAAACGACCATTCAAAAACTTTTTGCGCATACCTAAGTTGGCAAAAATTATTTCTCTTTCGTTTCCTTGGATGGTATTAAACTGTGATTGGTAATCGCCCCGTATTTCAACTTCAAAACTATGAGGGAGCTTTAACAGAGCCGTAGCATTCGCAGTCCATCTATTTCCATCATAGTCTAAAGGAGTATCTCGAAATTCTCCAGTTCTATCAAAATAGAACCAATTGAATTCACCTCTCAAGGTTACCCACTTTGCTAGATTATACTTGAAGTTAGCATCAACTCCAGATATAGAGTTGGTACCTGCATTTACGGGTCTTGTTACACTTACATTGTTTTCAAACGAAGTAACATCTTCAATTACGTCAGTCGTAAAACGATGATAAATACTTGAGCTAAATGTGATTTTATCTTTCCTTGAAAGAACTGTGAATTCGTATGAATCAGTATATTCTGGAGTAAGATTTGGATTTCCTGTAGAAATACTGAAGTTGTTTCTGATATTGAAGAATGGATTTAACTCCCACAATCTAGGACGAAATATTCTACGAGAATACCCCAGTTGAAGTGAAGTGCTTTTTGATGCGTTGTAAGAGGCATGCGCACTAGGGAAAAAATTGCCATAGTTTTGTGTATTAGATTGATTGGTGGTACGCAAGTGGGTTTCTAAATCTGTGTATTCGTAGCGCACTCCACCTTTCACCCCCCATTTGTCTTGTTGGTATCCAAGTGTTGTATAACCAGCGTATACATTTTGATTGAACTCGAACAAATTGGTCAAATTGGTATCAATTATCTGTTGATTTCCTTGCAGGGTTAAAACTTCGTAATCATTAGAAATAATGCTGAATGAATTGTGCGATCCTATTTCAAGCATCAGTTCGTCTGTAAAAGGATGTGTGTAATCAGCCCTTAAATCATAGGTAGACTCTTTGAAATCTGTGTTAGAAAATTGTTGATCGTCATTTGCAGCTCCAGAGATGGTAGCGTTTTCGAATTCAGAACTTTTGTCTTTTCCAAAGTAATCGCTAGTAGCACTTAAAACTAAGCTTTGTTCTTTGTGTCGTTTAAAGTCTTTCTTGTATTGTACTTCGTATTGCCACTTAGGATTAGTAGCTTCAGTATTTTCATTACGTAACCAACTTTGGGTAGTGTTGGCATTCTCTAGATAAGAGAAAGTTGATTCAGAGTTCTCATCTTCAATCTCATAGGCAAAGCTCCCAGAGACAGTAATAACATTCCATTTGTTGAGGTGATAATCTACTCCTAAAAAAGCATTGTAAAAAGTCTCGTTTTTTTCGCTTTCACCTTCAGACCTTAAGAGAGTGTTGGTAGTTCTGTCAAAATTCTCGGTGATGTTATCGCTTGGATAAGTTCTTCTTCCTGCTCCCAGTTGAGTAAAGAAGTTGAGTTTTTCAGTTCGGTGATTTAAACTGAAACCCACACTGTTATTGTTTGGAATACCACCGTTAATGGTAACGGAACCATTTGTTCCTGTTTTCTCCTCTTTCTTAAGTACAATGTTGATGATACCAGCTGTTCCTTGAGCATCATATTTTGCAGAAGGATTGGTAATTACTTCAACACGATCAATCATGTCAGCTGTTATTGTTCCTAAGGCATTTGAACCTTGATCTGACAAAACAGAGGGCTTTCCATTGATTAAAATCTGTACACCTTGACTACCTCTAAGGCTAACTTGTCCCTCAATATCTACCGTAACTGAAGGTACATTATCTAACACTTCTAAAGCATTAGCTCCATTAGAACTCAAATCTTTTCCAACGTTAAAAACACGTTTATCTAGTTTGATTACTGTCTGAGATTCTTCTCCTTCAATCACTACTTCGTTTAAAACTGCTTGATCTGGTTCTATAAGAATAACGCCCAAACTAATGCTACCATTAGTTGCAGTAAATTCTGTTAGCTTCTTTTTCTTATAGCCCATAAATGAGATTTCGACTGCATTAAACGGTTGATCTGTAGATAGCTTAAAGAATCCTTCGTTATTGGTGGTAGTTCCAGTAATTGGCACGCCAGCAGAATCTGATATAAATGCCGTAGCATATTCTACTGCTGTTTCATTACTAGCATCTTTTACTACGCCTGTTATAATGGTTTGACTGTAAAGTATATTGGAGAGAGAATAGAATAGAAGGAGTATCAAATACTGTTTCATGTTACCATCAATGTTACAAGCTCGAAAGTAGATGCAATAGCTTTCAAACTTATTTTGAAATCGTTTAACAACTTAGTTTACAATGCGAACATGAAACATGCAGTTTAAAGGGCGAACATGGAAGGTTACCTGCTTGTTTTGGTTGTTGGCTACTGTTACTTGTTTTCGGATGTGTATAAGTGGTACTTTTATCGAAGGTGAGGTGGAAAAACAAACAAATTTGGTGGTATTATTCACTATACATAACTCTTTTATTTATAGTGTATGCTTATGATACTAGAGATGAAATTTTCGAGTGGGAGCAAACTGGTTTTTACCTGGTATACTTAATTGTTGCGGCTTTTATAGGATTCTATTTACTGCCCAAGTATTTTTATGCAAATCGATTGGGTCTATTTTGGGGATGGACCATTGGCATTATCACCTTACTATACTTTGTAGAAGAACTTGTACTAGAACCTATTATAGTGGGAGGAGAAAGGGCAGAGCATATCTCTGGTTTTTTCTCAACATTAGCTGGAATTGTTCCCATAATCTTCATGATGGTGGCATTTAACCTATTGGTTGATGCCTATCGGAAACAAAAAGAACTTGAGCAACTTAAGTTGGTGGTGAAAGACAGTGAATTGAAATACCTAAAGAATCAAATCAACCCACATTTCTTATTCAATCATCTAAATAACCTTTATGCTTATTCTTTAGAGCAATCAGCCAAGACTCCCATTATTATTCTAGAGTTATCTACTGTATTGCGCTATATGCTCTATGATTGTAAAGACGACTTTGTAAGTCTTACAGGAGAAATAGAGCATTTAGAGAACTTTATTGAACTAAATAAGCTACCGTTAGAAAATAGAGGAGATGTAAGGTTTCATAAAGAAATTCAAAACTCCACATTTAGTATTGCTCCACTGATATTATCGGTTTTTGTTGAAAATGCATTTAAACATAGCGCAGCTGGTTTAAGTAGTGGAATTTACATTGATATTGCAGTTAAGTGCGATGAGTCCGGTAAACTGACTCTAACATGTAGAAATAATTTTGCTTCGAATAGAAATGTGGCTGGAATTACGAAAGGTTTGGGGCTAAAGAATGTGAAGAAACGCTTAGCCCTTGTTTATCCGAATATGCATGAGCTAATTGTTTCTGAGGCTAATTCAGAGTACTATGTTGAATTGAGTTTACAATTAGCAAAATGAAGAAGTGTATTATCATAGAAGATCAAGCGCCTGCTCAGAGAATACTCAAGAAGTACATAGAAGATATAGGTATGCTTGAATTGATAGGTGTGTATACATCGGCAGTAGAAGCATTGCCAATTGTGCAAACTGAAAAGCTAGACCTTATCTTTTTAGACATTCATTTGCCAACCATGTCTGGGATGGATTTTTTAAGTTCTTTGAAGAATCCTCCAATGGTAATAATGACTACTGCTTTCCCAGATTATGCTTTACAGAGTTTTGAGTATAACGTGGTAGACTACTTACTAAAACCATTTTCGTTTCAACGATTTGTACAGGCCATTGCTAAGTTTAATTCATATATACCATCTGATAAGCAGGTTCAAGTTGAAAGCACTAAGACAGATGAATCATCGGTTTACATTAAATCTGGACATGATTTGATAAGAGTTAAATTGGTAGATATTCTTTATGTAAAATCAGATACTGATTATACTGAGATTGTAACAAGGGGTAAAAAATATTTATCACAAGATTCACTCAAAAGATGGGTAGACAGACTTCCTGAATCTTTTTGCCAAATCCATAAATCTTATATCGTTAACCTAGATCAAATTCATAAAGTTTCAGGTGGTTATGTATATGTATCTAGTGAAGAAACCTTACCAATAGGCAGAGTTTTTAAAGATGTGTTTCACCAAAAACTCATGAAGCAAGGATAGATTTTTCATCTTTTAATGGCAGAAGTGGTTCTTCTGTTTATTTTTATTTGTGGAAAACCCAATCTATTAAAACAGAATCAATATGCCTAAAATTCAAGTGGTTAAATCAGTATCTATAGAAAAAGATGCTGCAAGTGTTTACAGTATTGTGAGTGACTTTCATTACTGGCAACATTGGTCTCCGTGGTTAATTCAAGAACCAGAAGCAAAGGTGACCGTTTCGGAAGATGGTAAATCGTATGCCTGGGAAGGGAAACGTGTAGGAAAAGGAGAAATGAAAGTAACCAATGAGGACAAGAATCGCTCAGTAGATTATGATTTGACATTCTTAACACCGTATAAATCTCATGCAAAAGTTCGTTTTGAGTTGAATGAGGAACAAGGTGGAGTAAATGTGTCTTGGCACATGGATTCTAAGTTGCCTTTTTTCATGTTCTGGATGAAGAAGATGATGATTGCGTTTGTTGGAATGGACTATCAACGTGGTTTAACCATGTTGAAGGAATATGCTGAAACAGGAAAAGTAGCTAGTAAACTTGAATTCAATGGTGTGTCTAATTACGATGGTTGTGAATACATCGGAATTAAGCATGATATTGCAATGTCTGAGATGCCGAAAGTAATGGAATCTGATTTTGCTAAAATATTTGAATTTGCCACTTCAAATCCAGATGCTGTTGCGGGAAAACCATTTGCGATGTATCATAAATGGGATTTGGTTAATGGAAGGGTCTCTTTTACGAGTGGAATCCCAATAAATGATAATACGAATAAGCCAAATGGCTTTGAACTAGGGGCTATTCCAAGTACTCAAGTATATCGTTTAACTCATAAAGGCGATTACCATCATTTAGGAAATGCCTGGAGTACGATCATGGGAATGGAAAGAGCAAAAGAATTCAAAAAGAACAAAAACATTCACCCATTCGAAGTGTACGATAACGATCCTCGAGAAGTAAGTGTGGAAGATAGGTCAACCACTATTCATTTTGCAGTGGTATAACATAGATTTTGAAAATGTAATAGAAGCCTTGCAGAATCTGAAAAATCTGTAGGGCTTTTTTATTCTTCTACCTCAAGTAAGCGTTCAAGAATCTTTGTACTAACTTGATTTTCTGGCTCATAAATAGAACGATAAATCCGCTTTTTATCCTTGTTGGTCAAATGCCAACTAAGTGCGATATTATTTTTACTCGTGCGTTTCAATTGAAAGTTGACTACGCTAATCTTATTCTTCAATAAACCACTTAAATGCATCAGCATTTCGTCTTGGTTATATGTCTGCATAGTAAGGTAGTTGTCTGATACAACTGAAACAGGTCGTTTAATAGATTCAATCAGCGACTTATTTTCTTGCGGTAAAATATCAACTGTTTTATAACGATCTCTAATCTGAATAATCACTACACCACTCGTGTTTTCATTAATCCAATCAATAAAATGAGCTATGTATCGCAAGGTGTGTTGGGTTCCATAATTGTCTCGAATTCCAGCATCCATAACTTCTGTATGTGGTCCTGTAGGAAGAGATACATTAGGTAGTACATAAAAGAATGAAGCATTCATTCGTAAGGCACTTAAGAAGTGTAAACTATCAGGATGATGATTTGCCAATAACTGATGATAATCTACACTTTCAACTAAACCAATGTTGTTCAAATTATCTAGGTAATCGGTTTGAGTTAGAAAAGACATAGGTTGACTACTAATTAACAGCTTGCGGGTATCATTCGTAATTGTAGGAGATAGCAACATAATTGGAATATCCGCTTCTTGCTCTGGCAAGTTGTAATCAAACATGTTCTTCTCCATGTAATACCTAGTATTAGCAGAAAGTTGCCGTTCAAAGGCATAACCTCGGTCTTTGGTGTATGCTTCTCCACCATATTCAAATCGTTGCACGCGAATAAGCCAATCATGTAACGAAAAGTTAAGAGCAACAGCATTTAGTATGTCTTTAGAAACGTCATCATAATACTCCTTCTCTGTAGGATCGATTACCGTACCTGCCAACCTTCTAAAATGTAGCTCTCGGAAATAGCTGGCTCCAATCATACCACCAGAAGATCCTGTAACAAAATGTGTTCGCTGCATTAAGCTGCCATTTAATACACTATCTAGATGTTGCATAACCCTCATAGTCCAAGCGCTAGCTCTAATTCCACCACCACTACAATTCACAATTACTAGCTTAGGTTTTTGGTTGTAGAGGGTATCGTTTGCAACTTTCCACTTAGACAAGATGCGAGTTATGTGCTCGGTATCTTTCGTAATTTGAGCAGTATCTCTTGAAAAATCTTTTAAAACCTGATTAGAGTAAGGAGCAGGGGGGGAGTCATATTGCAATCCATAAGCAAAGCTTGTGAAACTGTATTCAGGCATTGATGATACCCAGTTATAACCGAAAAATAGTAATACAAACACTAGCGTGCTCCAGCCTTTTAACCAAGAGTATATAGCACTTACTAGCATAATAATCATGGTAAGCATTAAGATAATACTCACTGCCGCAGGAAGTTTGAAAACAGGAGTCTCTCTATAAAATCCAAAGAATAAGATTGTGATAATAGTAAGGAGTTCGAATACCGTGGCGTTGATATGGTTTTGCGCAAATACAGTACGCAACATATCACCATCGTAATGAGAGATGTCTCTTGCCAAATTAACTCGCCAAGGTTCTGAAAGATAGGTGACAACGCGCCACTCTTTCTTTCGTGTTAAAATACTGTACCACTTTTCTTTTCTGCTAAAAACCGTTCTAACAGGTCTGATTTGATGTTTTTCTTGACGAATCTTGATATCGCCAAAGAGCTTCTGGAAATTCTTATTTGTAGTAAGGAAATAAGAAAATGCTATGAAGGAGAATAAGATGATACCAGCATATAGTGCCAGAAGGTGAAGAGCAATGGCGCTGTGTGTTACTAACTCTTCTGTTTTTTGATAAACGATGAGCTGATAGGTGTAAATACCTAAGAAGGTAAATGGAATGATAAAATTGTTTAGTGTGTATTTGTAGAATGGCCTATTAAGGGTTGCAATTAATGGAAATTTATGGCCATTTAGAGCATAACTAGCAAGGTTAAAAGAGATAAGGAATCCACCAATAGCAATTCCCATAATGAAATGAGAAGCAGGCCCAACTTGTCCCATATATTCAGGGTAGAGGAAAAGGTTATAGGCTCCATATTGCACTAGTAACCATTTCATTACTACTGACGTAATGAATATCCAAGCTAGCAAGAGTAAATGATTTGATTTTAGGTGAACCAATACCAACTGAATAGGAAAAAAGTAGAGAATTCTTTTCCAGCGTTCTTTCCAAGTAATTGATTTCGGTATGGTGTTTCCAGCATTCAAGAGCAGCAGATTATTCAGGTAAAGCTACTCTTTTAGGTGAGCAGCAGCAAGCTACTTTGAACAAACGGCTTTTATGACATCTTGGACGAGATAACTCAATGCCTTACCAGAGATTAGTTGTCCATTAGGATGTAAATCTGGAGCCGCTTCACAGATATGCACATATGCGCAATTCGGAAGTGATGCGCATGTATGAATGTATTGACGAGCCTCCTCTAATTGAATACCTGATGGTGTAGCAGCACTTACCGGCATACCACTTATTGAGTCCATGTCTAATTCAACCCCAAGAGGAACTTCGTTTGATAAGAAAGATATTCCTTGGGTTATGTGTTCGCTCCAAGATTCTTTCATTCTAACAAACACATCTTCGAATGTTCTATAAGAAACATGATTGCTATGTGCGTTCATAGCATCTAAGTTTTCTTGGTTATTGTAGCCCTCATGTAAGCCTACAATACTGTATTTATCTAGAAAGCCATCTTCAAAAGCATATCGAAACCCATTTCCAGAATGTCTACCTTCAGTTGAACGAAAATCGCTGTGAGGATCACAGTTAATTACATGTATAGATTGCTCTTTGGCTAAACTTGTACCAGTAATTATTGGAAACGCATTGTTATGCCCACCTCCTATAATAAGAGGAGTTTTTCCAGCAGAAATAATAATTCGAATAATAGATCTTATGTCTTTGTCAATTTCTTTAACGAAACTTCTCAATTGATTTAAATCTAGATCTCTTTTAGATTTTAGGTTTTCGCTTGCGATTGCCAGTTTCTTAGGTTCATAAACACCTAAAAGTAAAACTTGATCTAGCGGAAGAAATGAATTCAATTGAACGTTTACAAAGGCATTTAAGAAAGATTCAAATCCTTTTCTAGTTCCTTTTCGTCCGTGATTGGCTCTTACTCCTATGTCTTCGGCAATACCAAGAATAACTAGTTGTGCTGAACTAGTAGCAAGTTCTTCTTTCCAGTTCGGGGAACAGGATAAAAGTGTTTCACCTACTTTTTGTTCACCATTGCGTGTATTTGTTTTCTGAATTAAATCAGAAGAGGTAAAATGATGCAAAGCCATACCTTAAATCAGCTGTTTGTTATGAATGGCGGTAGTTACTTCATCAAAGAAAGTAGGTAGATGTTCTTCTAACTTCTTGGGCTTAACATAAATACTAAACCCACTCCATATAGTAGTACCTGTAGCCACCTCAACAATGGTAATTTGAATACGTACTTTTTTAGCGGTTTCCCAAGCCTCTTTTCTACCAGTCAATTGATATGAAGGATATAAGTCACTGTAGAAATTATCACTTTTAGTATGACGAGATGATTCAGAAATTCTTCTTGGATCCTTCGGATTATCGTTTAAGTAAACTGGAAAATGAGCTTCATTTTTTTTAGTGCCAAGAGACATTAAACGAATGGCCATAACGTACGCTGTTTCTGTGGTTTCAAGATATGCACGTAAATTGTCTCGATCCAACTTAGTAGAACCATGAATGGTATTTGCAGTTGGAATAAAATTAACCTCGTATGGGACTAAATCTTCTGCAATTAATCCTTCTGCATACGAGCTCAAAGAGCTCGTGTTCAGTAGACTAATTGATGCAATAGATGGGAGTCTTGTTACTTCAATATCAGGATTAACAAAATCGCTCGCCAACACTTGCTTTTGAGCAGTTGCCGATGATAAAGAGAAGAACAAAATGAAAAGGGATAAAAGGATTGTTTTCATAATCAGGTTTGAATTACACCAACATTGTATGGTTTCTCAATAGGGTGTTGGTTGGCAGCTTCAATACCCATAGAAATCCATGTTCTCGTATCTTTTGGATCTATGATAGCATCCATCCATAACCTACTAGCTGCGTAGTAAGGAGAAGTTTGCTCATCGTATCTGCTTTTTATTTTGTTAAAAAGTTCGTCTTCCTTCTCTTTAGAAATCTCTTCACCTTTAGCCTTCATGCTGGCAACTTCAATTTGCAGTAACACTTTAGCGGCTTGAGAACCACCCATCACTGCAATTTCTGCAGTTGGCCATCCAACAATAAGTCTTGGGTCGTAAGCTTTACCACACATAGCATAGTTTCCAGCACCATAAGAATTTCCAGTAATGATGGTGAACTTAGGAACAACAGAATTCGCCATTGCATTTACTAACTTGGCCCCATCTTTAATGATACCGCCATGTTCAGAACGAGAGCCTACCATGAACCCAGTAACATCTTGTAGGAAAACTAAAGGAATTTTTTTCTGGTTGCAGTTCATAATGAAACGCGCTGCTTTGTCAGCAGAATCAGAATAGATTACTCCTCCAAATTGCATCCCATCTTTCTTAGACTTTACCATTTCTCGTTGGTTGGCCACAATTCCTACTGCCCAACCATCAATACGAGCAGTTGCAGTAATGATAGATTTACCAAAATCTTTTTTGTATTCATCAAATTCGCTGTTATCTACCAATCGTTTGATGATTTCTCTCGTATCATATGGCTTTGAGCGTTCGTTCGGCATAATACCATAAACTGATTCAATTGGCTCTGCAGGAAGAGCAGGTTCTTTGCGATTGAAGCCTGTTTGTGTTGGTTCACCAATTTTATCGATGATGCGTTTGATACGATCTAAACAATCTTGATCGTCAGCACATTTGTGATCAGTAACACCAGAAATTTCACAGTGGGTAGTAGCTCCACCAAGTGTTTCGTTATCAATGTCTTCGCCAATTGCAGCTTTTACAAGGTAAGAACCAGCTAAAAAGATAGTTCCTGTTTTATCCACAATCATTGCTTCATCGCTCATAATTGGCAGGTAAGCACCTCCGGCAACACAGCTACCCATGATAGCTGCAATTTGCACAATGCCCTTACTACTCATTACAGCGTTATTTCTGAAAATACGACCAAAGTGCTCCTTATCAGGGAAAATTTCGTCTTGCATTGGAAGGAAAACACCAGCACTATCAACCAAATAAATGATTGGCAAGTTGTTCTCCATAGCGATTTCTTGTGCCCGTAAGTTTTTCTTTCCGGTTATAGGGAACCAAGCACCAGCCTTAACAGTAGCGTCATTGGCAACTACAATTACCTGACGGCCTTGTACATAGCCAATTTTAATCACCACACCTCCAGAAGGACAACCACCGTACTCGGCATACATTCCCTCACCAGCAAAAGCACCAATTTCTATACTTGGAGTATCGTTATCCAAGAGGTAGTCAATACGTTCACGAGCGGTCAATTTACCTTGTGCATGAAGTTTTGCTATTCGCTTGTCGCCACCACCTTTAGCTACGGTTGCGAATTTGCGATTCAACTCCGAAATACGGAGTTTCATTTTGTCTTCATTTTTATTGAAATTAAGGTCTTGCTTGGTTGCCATGTTTTTCAATTCTGGATGTTGTCAAATATACTATTCTCGTTGTTCAGCTCTATGAAATGCGCACCTGTTCTAGGGTGTGAATTGCTTTAGGACCTTCATTGAACAACAGATCAATAATGCTTAGGTTTGGAATAAATGCTTTGTTTTCAGCATGAAACACTTGATGGTAATGGGGTATTTTTCCTTCCCATAGAGTAGGGTCTTTATGGTTAAAACTTAATCGATAGTCTGTAAGTGGATTTTCGATGTACGAGCTCGAAAGAGAAAGCGGTAAGTCTGTTTTCAAACAGTGCATAACAAGTCTATGTAGCGCTAAGTTGTATTCTATCAGTTGATTGTATTGCTTAGAATAGAATTCTTCAAACAAGTAATCATAAAACTGAAAAAAGGCTGATGAGTTGTAAGAAGAGCAAATAGATCGCCAATGATCTTTTTGCCATTCTTCTCTGTAGCTTATTCTAAGATCTTTGATGGGTAATTTACTGCTTGACTTTTCTAGTGGGATGGTGAGCTTTGTAAAACCATCTGGAGATTCTATAAAACAGCGATTTCGCGGTGTTTGTTTGATAAAATGCTCATGGATATCAAATACAGGGTTTTCAGCTTGAATATAACAAGCATAAAATCCAATACTGCCTAAATATGGAAGAGAAAATGCCGTTGTCATTGTACGGACAAAAATGACCGATCTGGGCGAATACTCTTTAAAAAAGATTCGCGATTTGGACGATAACTGTAAAGTATCATCATTGGTTGGCCTATAATATGCGAAGCAGGTACGGGGCCAAAGTGCCTAGAATCAATGGTGTTGGCTCTGTTGTCGCCCAAAACGAAATAATAATTCTGTTGGAAAATATATTTAGTGGCTTCTCTTCCGTTGATAAATACCTTATCGTCTTCTACTTCAACCGATACGTTTTCATGGTTCTCTAGAATAGGTCTGTATGTCTCGATGTTTTTAGTTGAGATTTCTAGTTCTTCTCCTTCTCTTGGAATGTGGATAGGACCATAGTTGAATAAAGACCAACGATTCTTACCATATAAAGCCAAGCTATCGTTCTTTAATTCGTTTTTCCATTTAACTTTAGCATAACGCACATGCGAAATTTGCATGAGCATAGTCGCTTGATCTTTGGTCATCAGTGCTTCATAGGTTCCTTTACTACTAGGTATGTAGGAGCTTATACCTAATTGAGGAATTACTTTTTCCTGAAATTTATCTTGTACTTTCAACTCATATGGCCATTGAATACCTTGCGGTTCAACTAATAATTTACCGCTTGCAGCTACATCCATTTTATTAATGGTTACAGTATCTCCTGGTAAACCAACTATGCGTGCAGTTAAGATAGGTTTCCGATCAATTGGATTAAAATTAGGTGTTGGTTGATTGAAAACTACAGGTTGATTGTAGTACGGATCATACAACTTGGGTAAAAAGTTGGGGGCAAATTGGACTCCATCAGAATATGCGGCAGAATCAATAATCCAATCGCTAAATGGAATTTCGAGTGGTGTTATTGGTGTTCTTGCTCCTGTATGAATTTTAGAGATAACTATACGATCACCTTCAGCTATCGTACCCTCCATACCTATTGATCTAATATGGATAATATCACCAGCAAAAAGCTTGATTAAATATAAAATAGTAAGAACAACTACTAGTCTAATGAAAACACGTACAATTCTCAGCTTTCGCATGGATTACTCTAGGCTTGTTTCTTTGATGAGTTGAATTTCTACTCGTCTGTTTTTGGTTTTTCCTTGGCTGGTTTCGTTTGTAGCTATTGGTTCTTTTTCCCCTCTTCCTTCGTACCTCAATCTTTCTCTGTCAATTTTATTTTCTACAAAGTAATCATATACAGCTTTAGCTCGTTTAATAGACAACTTCATATTAGCATCGTCATTACCAACATTATCTGTGTGGCCAATGATATTTATGCTGGCAGATTGATTAGCATTCAAATATTCAAGAACAAGTTCTAAATCACGATACGATGAATAAATCAGCTTATCACTGCCGAACTCGAATCTAATGTTCTCTAAAATAAGTTGATTTTTTGATTCAATGGTGTAGATGTAATTTTCATCTTCGATTGAGTAGGGTAAAGTATCAGGAAGAACGTAGGTACTATCTATAAATGCTAGCGGATCTAGCTTCTGTTCTTTTAGTGGTGCATTTTCTAAAGCATACAATTGAATATCATCAATTAGATAATAAGAGATACTTTGAAACGCAGGTATCCACCAATCTTTCTTTTTTAATCGATCAGACTTTCGGTTATAGCTAAAGTTACCTACACTCAGATACTTTTCTGACCCATCACTTCTAAAAGTACCTGAAAGTTTAATCCAGTCAACAGTATCGCTTTCTAAGCGAATACCTTTTTGATCTACAATTCGAATTTGAGGTGGGTTTTGATAGATGTAGTGCTTACTAGTATAATGAGGTTTACGATGATAAAAACTTGCCCCAAGTTGCTTTGTATAGAACTTGAAATCAGATAATGGATGTACCCACATCTCAAAGTAATAGCGCTTTCCTGCTTCTAATTCTTCTGGTAATCTAATTTGCAGAAACTCTCGATAATTCGGATAAATTCTGATTCCAACCATTACATCTCCACTGTGAGGCTTAGGGAGATTCCAATCTTTTGAATAGATAGGCATCTTTCCGCGGTTGTTCATGTCAATAACATCCACAGTATTGACAAACCTCCAAGGACGGACAGTACTTCTGCTTCCTCTTTTGGCCTCAAAATCTCCATTGGGAACCATGTTTTGACTCCAAATTGAGTTACTGAAACAAAAAAGAAAAATAAATGGTGCCCAATGAAAGTTCCTCATGTCTGCGAAATAAACCAGTTTTCAAGAGATTTAGTATCTACTAGTTAAAACTAATTAACACATGAATGAGTATAAAGAATGAATTCAGAATCAGTGTTTTTCGTTTTTGTCTGTGCCAATAGAGATACAAAGTTGAGCTAGTCCGTATGTCATCATGATCAATACAACAGAGGAAGGGAGGGGCGCAATGAATTTATTGTATGCTAAAAGACTATCTGATGCTACAAACAGAAAGGCACCTGCTAAGATGAATAAATAGCTCATGCTATTCGTCTTACTTTTTCTGTGAACAGCAAAAATAGCCATGCTAGCTATGGCTATTATGTATGCAATAACAGGAATTGTCATGTCTCTAAGTGATGGTTGTAAGAACATGAAGTAGGCAATTGCAAACAAGAGTGTGAGCAAAACCAGTCCCCACTGTTTTGCATTCATTCGAATGGGGAAAACTATTGGAGCATCCTTAATAAAACCAACTATGTAGCTTAAGTGAGCAAGTAGAAATGAAGCAAGACCAAAAATGAAGAAGATGGGATTTTCGTCATCAAATGCAAGAAATAGATCACCTACCCAAGAAAGAAACAATCCTATCCATACATATTTTTTTAGATCTGATTTAGGAGCAAATAGTGATGTGTACAATAGTAATAAGGGCATTAGCGACCCTTTTAAAACAATAGCTAAGGTTGAAGATAAACCGAGTTCTCCCAGAACAATGTGAACTAAGAGCGAAATGAAATATATACCTATAAGTACTTGTCTCATTTTAACTGGAGAACAGCTGAGGTATTAGAACTCTTATAAAACCAATATGCGCTAATAGAAAGAACTGTCGTAATAACAACTGCTATGTTGTTTTCATTGATTCCATAACTCAGCAATAAAAAAATGAGCAAGAGAAATAGTCTTGTGTATTCCATCCATTTAGAAGAAGTGGTTTGATCTAGGATCATACCAATTACTCCAATCTGGAATAAAACGAAAGAAGCTATTCCAAGTTGTTGTGGAACTTGGTAATTGGCGTATTGGAATAAAAAAGAAGCCCCTACGCCAAGAATAATAGCGTATTGGAGCAGCACATACCATTGTAACGACTTTGAATATGATTGATGATACTTTTTAAAGTCATTTTGAACCTCTGGTGGTTTTCGGAATCCACCATTTTCAGATGGTAACCAACCAGGAGGATTGACAAGTAAAAGGAATTTATTCTTGAGTCCTTTCACAACTTGTAAATCTTTCCAAATAGCTTCAAATGGCTTCCAATGAGATACCAAAGGATTATATGAGTTTACAGGAGAAGTTACACCGTAGGTAGGGCGTTCTTCTTCGTTTTGAAAAGTTCCAAATAGTCGATCGAAAATGATAAACGTTCCCCCATGGTTTTTATCAATATACTTTGGGTTTCTGCCATGATGAACCCTGTGGTGAGAAGGCGTATTAAATATATACTCGAACCACTTTGGAAGTTTATCAATTGCCTCAGTATGAATCCAGAATTGATACAGAGTACTAAATGCTCCGATGTATAAAAACCATTCTGTTTGGAATCCTAAAATTGCGAGAGGGATGAAGAACCAAGCTGTAAAAATCTTTTGAAACGCACCTTGACGCAGTGCTACAGAGAAGTTATAGTCCTCACTCTGATGATGAATAGAGTGGCCTGTCCAAAAAAGGTTGATTTCATGGCTATATCTATGAGCCCAATAGTAGAAAAAATCAACTCCAATAAATAGAATTACAGCCCAATACCATGTTTGAGGAACATCAAAAATACGCGCATAAGTGTAAAAGAAATGATAAATAGCAATAGTTATAACCTTACCAAAAACACCTGTTATTTGTTCTGTAATTCCACAACTGATGTTATTAATGGCATCTCCAAACCTATAGTACCCTTTGTTTTTTATGAGGTCATAAGTCACTTCAATGCCAATTAAAATAAAGTATATTGGAATACTTAGTACAATAGGATTTAGTTCCATAAATCGATTTTGAAAGCTTGAATTTACCAAATTTGCATGAAAGTTTGTCTTCGGGCAACTTTTGATCATAAATCTACATCTAGCATAAGAATTCAACATCTATGAGCGATGAATCACTCATCAAAGCATGTGTAAAAGGTGAAGAATGGGCAAACAGGCAACTGTTTGATAAACTTTCACCAAAAATGATGGCTGTTTGCCTTCGTTATGCCAACGATGAGGATGAAGCCTTTGATTTACTACAAGATGGGTTTATCAAAGTATTCCAGAAGATTCATCTCTTTAAGTTCGATGGTTCGTTTGAAGGATGGGTGAGAAGAACAATGGTAAATACTTGTTTAGATCACATTCGGAAGAACAAGAAATTGAAGAACCATCAAAGTATTGAAGAAAGCAATTTTGAGCATCCGCATAATGAGCTCATATCAAGCGACATCAATACGCAAGAACTGTTGAAGTTAATTCAGCGATTACCAGATGGGTATCGTACCGTGTTTAACCTGTTTGCCATTGAGGGATACTCTCACAAAGAAATTGGCGATCAATTAGGCGTTACGGAGAACACATCTAAATCGCAGTTTAGAAAGGCTAAGTTGCAGTTGCAACAATGGGTAAATGAATTAGAATTACGTTACTAACGTGAAAGATAAAGTAAGCATAGAAGAGCTTGTAAAAGCTCGGTTTGAATCGGCCACAGCTCCAGTTCCAGCTGGTGCATGGGAGGCATTGCAAGCAAAAGCGGCACTTAGTCAAGCCGCTACTGCAGCAACTTCTGCTAGCTCTGGTTTAAGTTTTACAAGTGGTATTCTATCTGGGTTAATTACGAGTGCATTGCTTGTTGGTGGTACGACCATCATTCAGCAGAATTTGAGAAATCAACATACTTTAGAAAATACTCAAGTTGTAGAATCTACTTACAATGAGACAATAGATACTCATGTTTCTGCAAATAGTTTTGACGAAACCAAAGTTTCTGCTCTTGAAAAAAATGAAGATTCTCAATCTACTCTGGAAATAACTAAAAAGCAAAATACAAACGTTGAAATAGTTACCGAGGAGATTAATGTTGAGAGTTTTGAAGAAGCTGTAGAGCAAATTGAAGTTATAGAAATTCCAAAAGAGCAAATAAGTATTACAGAGGTAGCTGAGGCTAATTTTGAAAGTAGCATACAATCTAATAAAGTAGGAGGGGCGTCTCCTTTAGAAGTTGCATTTAAGGCGCCAGACAACGTAACGCGTGCCGTATGGGACGCAGGTGATGGTTCACCTAAGGTAAAAGGCTTGTCATATGAACATACATTTGATCAGCCTGGTACTTATACTGTTACAATGATAGCTCAACGTGATAATGGAGAGTTTTATCAAGATCAAATGATGGTTTCTGTGGCTGATGATGATCCAGCAAATCAGGATGTAATTACAGAGGAAAAGGTGAGCATTGAGGTTCCAAACGTCTTCACACCAAATTCAGATGGATATAACGATGAATATTTAATATCTGTTAATAATGCTGTAGAATTACAACTGTCAGTATACAATTCAGCTGGACGTGTAGTTTATCAGCAACGTTCACAACAGATAGCTTGGGATGGAAAAGAGCTAGATGGCTCTGATGCACCTACTGGAACCTATTTTTACCAATTAAAAGTAGTATTGTCAGACGGAGGTGTAGAGATCAAAAAAGGATCGTTAACACTTACACGGTAATCCCAATTTCTTTTTCGATGTGATTAATTTGATGCAAGTGTCTTGCATTATGTGCTAACGTAAAAGCAAAAGCATCTCCCAGTTTAAATTGAATAATTGGTCCTAGGGTCGATACAATTTTATGCTTGTTAATGTTTAGTTTTTTAGAACCTTGTAAAGCATCTTCAATTCTTGTGTATACATTTTTTAGCTCAATGATTAATTCATGTCCACTAAGATCATTGTATTCGGGGTAACTCTTTGACTTTGCAGGATCGAACCAAGACATTGTTTTCATTTTGTTTTTGATACTGCCATCTTCTTTTGGAAGCATCCCGAAAGTGAAGTACTTGCCCAATCTGCCTCGCTTAAAGTGTGGAGTATTTTCTGGATAGGCTACAGCTAGTCGTTTTTCAATTCGATCTATGTATGGGCGCGATGCTAAGATCATGTGTTTAGTGCATTCAGCAATACTCCAACCTCCATTGGTTGGTTTAGTTTGAAGATCTTCTTCAGAATACGTGCTCAGTAGTGTCAAGTATTCTTGGTGCTTATTAATATACTTAATGTGCTTGTCTATAAAAGTTGAAACTTCCATGTTATTTGTTTTGCTGAAACAAAACTAGATAGAGGAGAATGATGGAACACTTGATATAGATCAAGATTGTTTTCTGAGGCGCGATAAAGTTTCTGGTGTCATGCTGAGGTATGATGCAATGATTCGCTGAGGAAAGAGTTGAAAAACATGTCTGCTATCATTCCATAATCTTTGAAAACGCTCTTCCGCTGTTAATGCTTGTGCGGCTAACCTTATCTCCATGCCAGCAATAATTCGGAAGGTAGCTTGTAAAAACCAAGATTCTAAAGACCGATGTTTGTCAAACAACTCATTTAGTTGATCAAAGGTTGTTACAAGAGCAAGAATAGGCTCTTGAGCTACTATGCTGAAAGTAGAAGGGTGAGATTGTGTAATAGATGCTAGGCTGGCAATTAGATCACGTTGATATGCTAAAGCAACTACCGCATCTTTTTCAGCTTGTGGTTGAAAACCATAAGCCGTACCTGTACAAATGAAATACAGGTTGTTGGTGTGTTCTCCAGCTTCCACTAAAAAATCACCTTTTTCAAAAGAACAAGTAGAGAAGATACTTAATAACTCCATCTTTAAGTTCTCTTCAAGAGGAGGTGAGAATACCTTCCATAACAACTCATACTGGTCGCTCTCTGATTCTATTGATTGCAGCTGAAAAGACATGTACCAAATAAACGAATTGCAACTGAGGAATGAAATATATTGATCTTGGCTTTTGTTTTTTGATTGATAAGTTACTTTTATATAGGTAGTTGTTACGTTGCTGTTTTTTGTAAATATTTATGTATCAGTGTAATTATTATGTCTACTCCCTTAGGGAGTTAGAAATCTAACGCATATGCTTCAAAGTCTCAGATCATGGGTTTAAAAAAATCAGCTTTTTATGTAATTAAATGTAGCGACTATATAAAGTAAACACTTTACAAATTTGATCAGTGCAACTAACTTTGTGGCGATTAATATCTTAGATTACTAAATGATTTTGTTCTTTGGTAATTAACCATGAAATAACACCTTCCAACCATATGACCAGAGAAGACCAATTAAGATTATGCGAAATCTGTACACAACGAAAAATGGATTTGAGTCGTGGACTCGTTTGTTCATTAACAAATGAGTATGCTAGTTTTACAGATACTTGTCAAGAATTTGAAGAAGATGAAAAGGAAAGAGAGCAAGTATATCGGAGGCATATGGATGCGACAGGTGATATAAAAATTGCTCATTCTACAGATTACAAATTCAATATTAACTTAGGCGTTGCGTTGATTCTACTATGGTTGGCGTTAATGATTGTAAGAATTACCATTGGATTTAGAGTGCCTTTCATTCCTGGCCTTTCATTACTAGCAGGAATATACATGGTTGTTAAAGGTAAGAGGCAAGAAAGCGTTCATAGAAAGTATTCTAAATAGCAATTATCAAGCAAAATGGAAGATTGGTCTCCAAGAGTTGAAGCGGCTTTGGAAGAAGCACTTCGTACTCATAAAAGAATTTCTTTTTTGGTGGGAGCAGGAATATCAGCTGAAAGTGGTATTCCGACATTTCGAGGAAAAGATGGCTTCTGGGTAGTTGGTTCTAAAAATTATCGAGCCCAGGAAATTGGTACGAAACGGTATTTCAATGTAGCTGCTTATGAAGTGTTGAAGTTTTACTTGTACAGAAAATCTCTCACCGAATTTGCAAAGCCAAATACAAGTCACTATAAACTTGTATCAATTGAAAAGTTGCTCCAAGATCAATTTGCCCTGATTTCACAAAATGTGGATGGTTTACATAAAAAAGCAGGAAGTAGTCCCGATCGAACCTATTTGATTCATGGAAATCATGATTTCATGAGATGTGGTGATGATTGCTCTTCTGAATTATATCCTTTTCCTGCAGAAATAAAGTTAAGAAACAGGAGTAAGACCCAACTGCTAGAATCGGAAATTTCTTTACTGAAGTGTCCAAAATGTGGTGAAGAACTTAGACCACATGTGCTTTGGTTTGATGAAGAGTATGACGAAAAATTCTTTAAAAAAGATACTGTATTGAGGATATCTAAAAGTACTGGTGTTTTGTTTGTTATTGGTACATCTGGAGAAACAAATCTTCCTCAAATTGTGTCTAAGAATGTATTAGCTAATAGTGGTATTGTTATAGAAGTAAACATCACTGATAGTTACTTTTCTGAATTATTGGCAACAAAGAAAAATGGAATAAGTATCCGTTCAAAATCATCTCCGTTTCTTATCAAATTAGAACAGTACATACGTAAGATTAAACAAAATAAATGATGAGAGTTATTCTGTTTTTTAGTTCATTCTTTATCATATTAAAAGGGTATGCACAAAAGGTAGACTCTGATAAAGTTTTAGAGGAAGGAAAGTTATTGTATCACTTAGAACAGGCATCTTGGTATGCGACAGATCATATGCTTTCTCATTTCATCACGAAACAAGGTTTGGTAAAGGGATATACATCCTATAAATCACCTGATGGAAATGTCCATACGGTATTCTATGATACGAATACACCTGCAACTATCTTAATTGATTATGTATTTGATGCGCCACCCTTTTCGATTCCTTCAAGAGTAGATAGCTTGAACCGAGAAGCAAATGATTTTGAACAATCTTTGATAGACATGCGTAACGATGCCATTAATAGACTTAATGAAAATGAAGATGAATTTTTTACTTTTTATGAAAATACGTCAAATAACTTTATTCCTATAATTAAAGGAAAAGAGAGAGTCGTCTTTATATTAACTGCCCCCGCAGAATTAGGAGGTGTGTTGTTGGGAAATGATTATAAGTTAATATACTCCAAGAAAAATAAATTGAAGGATAAGATTAAAATCCACAAATCGTTGCTAAATTTTCCATTTGAATCAGAAACAGAAGAAAGAGTTCGATTTACTGTCCATTCTCATGTAATCACTCCATTAATCTCATCCACGGATATCTGTACACTGCTACTATATAAAGACGACCTTAAATGGGATCAACATTTTGTACTAGGAAATGACTGGGTTTCTATTTTTGATATTCAGAAAGCCAGTTTGGCAATCATGAAACGAGAAGTCTGGGAAAAGCTTAAATGAAGTAAATAATTTACAGATTTTGTTCTTATAAATTAGTACTTCTTATATGTGTATGTATAAACTGTTGTTTCTAATCCAGCTGAAATTTTACGAATAAGAAATGAGTTATTATCATATTCGTATCTGTTGGTAGTGTTAGTATAAAACTCGGTTATCTTTCTTCCGAATTCGTCATATTCGAGTTTTACTGATTTTTCATGAGAATGATATGCTGAAAGTTCGCCTTTCTCATTGTATTCATAGTAAAACTGTGTATGTCCATCGCCATCGATGCGAAGTATTAACCGATTGTTGTTATTGTAGCCATAATGATCGGTTCTGAAATATTTCCTCTGACCATTTCTTAATGATAAAAAACTACGATACAATACTTTGTCACTTATAAGAGGGTATTTGTATATAACTATTGTAGTATCAAGTCTTGAAGCTATAGGGGAATTATGAGAGACATAAATTGTAGGTGTTTTGTTAATTCTAAGCACGGAATCTACATGTCCTATTGAGTTGTAGAATGTGATTTTGATAGGAACACTACTAAGTGAGTCAACGAAGATATTTGTATAAGGATCTGTTTTTTGAGGTTGGGTGATAACAGAATATTCGGTAATAGTCCGGTTTATGGTATCAACCGCTATTCGAGACCATAATACTGATTCTTTGTAAATATTAATACACTCTATCTTTTGTTCTATGTATTTGAAATTTTGCTCTAGGTCGCTTATTGATTGTCCTTTGGATTTATAACTACTTAAATATGTAATAGATAAAGTTATAATACTGTTTACAACAAAATCAAGAAAACATGGTTTATAAGAAATCCTAATCATGCTCAGGTGCTAATTTAACGAATGATTAATTATCATAACTAGACTTAATTGGCAATGGTCAATCTGATAGAATTAAGAGAATTACTTACGGAGCTAATACTCTTTGAGGAAAAATTTTCTCACTATTTTTTTCAAGTTGCATGTTTTTATTGAATTTCAAAATTTGAATTGTAGAATCGATTAATAGCTCTTCTCCTTTAATCTCATGATACAATGTTTGGGTACTTACGCACGTCATCTTGTAAGTAGAATCATCTATAAAGGTTCCGTAACAATCTCCATCTGATCCTCCATCCCCTCCAGTTGAGGCTACAATATTGTTACTTACTAGTTTGTTACTTGAGTCATAAATTAAGAGATGTAGCGATGCAGTTCCGCTTTCTTGGTGCTCAACAATAAGAGTGATTACCTTTTCTTCTTCAGTGTTTCTTTGAATTGAAAAGTACTTAGAGCCTAAGCCTTTTTGGAGTGGTCTTGTATCTTGAAAGTATTTTTTGAGACTAACACTATCTAAAGATATCAGTTGTTGCCTTTTACCATAGTACCAATTTCTTAAATCAAATGAGTCTAGTTCATAGAATAAGAATTGAGTAGAATCAACAAAACTGATCGTATCAACCTCTTGTATGGAATCCTCTCGTGTATGAGCTATTACTGAATCATTGTTTATTGTGAAACACCCAACTAGAACAATGAAAAAATTTAACAATAGTAGTTTCATATTAGTCAAGTACTTATAGGCAAACCAAAGAGAAAACCACTTCTGTAAAATACGAAAGTTCTATTTTGATATAAATCGCATCCTACTTAAGTTACTAATTGTTATATGGTAATAGATAGAATTAGTAACTACAAATCCGATTTAAGTATACCATAAAAAGCTATATCATAATTCTTACCATTTGCCCATGTCCCCATTTTTATTAAACCTTCTTGTTCTAGGCCTAATCGTTCAATTAGTCGACATGCATTCTTATTCTGAGAAACAGTAGAACAAAAAACCTTAGAACAATTTTTATCGTACAAAAGAGATTGAATTAACTCTTTTCCAATTTCAGTAGCATACCCTTTTTTAGTATACTCAGTTTTTAACCATCCGCCTATTTCACAGATTTTTTGATCGGGATCTTTATAGTCTAATGTTATAGTTCCGATCATTTTTTTTGATTCTTTTTCTTCAATCGCTAAACAAAGATGATCAAAAGCTTCATACATGTAACTGGCAAGGATTTCGTTGAATTCGTATTCAATATCTCCTTTCTCTAAAGGATTGCTGAGTTCGTATTTGAAGATTTCTTTGTCTGTATAGATTTCTAGAAAGTCGCTGAAATCTCTTCGTTTGAATTTTCTAAGTAAAATACGGCTAGATTCAATTTTCACTGCAAAATTTTGAATAGGATAACTATAAAATTACTGCTCCAATGGTTCGCATAACTTATCTAATGTGCTTTCTCTGTATTTTCCTGATGCAGACTCAAGTACATCACCAAATGGACTGATAGTGAATACATAAAATGTTTTCGCATCTTTAATTGGAAGAGATTTGAACTCACTCATACTACCTTCATATAGCAGTACATTACTGTAAAAGTCTTTATCAGTAGCTTCTTTGATTTGTTTGCGAGCCTTATTTAGTGCGGCTTTTTTTGCGCCTGTAAAGGCAATCACCAAATATGCTTCTCCATCGTATACCCAAGAACCAGTTCCTTTAGGGTCGAGCAATTGTTTATAAAGAGGTTCTAGCCATGTAACCAAATCGTCTTGTGCTTTTTGACTGAAGGCTAATCCAATTACAGCATTTTTTTTGGCAGGCAATTCAACGATGTTATCGTTTAAATCTGTAGCTGTAATGGTTGGCCATTGTGCCAATACATTTAATGCTAGCAGTGAGCACGTAATTACTGATATAAGCTGTCTCATTTTCTTTTTGGTTTACCTGTATTGTTTAATTCTGCTTCTTCTCGTTCTTCGCGCTTCTTAGCCTGTTCTTCTAAGTAGATTTGGGCTTGTTTCAAATCTACTTTTCGTTGGTAATTCCATGCTGTTACGAATGCGTCACTTACACCAATATCTTGTACCAATTCTCTGTAGAAGTTTGCTTCATCATATGAGTCAAAAGACCCTACTGTCATCAATGTTAACTCTCCATGTTGATATTGCGAAATGCTGTCAAGTTTCAGGTAAACCTGCATTAAATCGTTCGGTACAGTATCTCCTCTAAATGCTCCAATCTGTACTCTATAATCTACACGACCAACAATTTGTTTGTGTACACTTTCATTGTCAATGGTAATTACTTCTTCGCTGAACTTGGTCATATCCTTTACATTGGTAATAAAGGCATCTTTATAACCTTCTTCATGTACAAGATTCAGTAATTTATCCGCCTGTACACGGTAAGCAAATCGTCCAATAACGTACCTATAGATACCGTTATTATCTACATATACCTCAACGTTTCTAAGACCTTTAAATTCATAGGTAAAGACTGGCTCCAAGAATGCACCAACCTGTACACCCCAAGCCGCTGTTTTATCAGTGTATTGCACTGATTTGGTGCCAATAATATGATTTGTATTAGGTTGATATGGTACGCGTTCTTTGGGTTCTTCGGTTGGCTTTGTTTCGGTAGTCGCTATAGGCTCTTCTATAGTAACCTCTTCTTCCTTTGGTTCACAATCTCTGTGCAAACGTTGAGCTTCTACTAAATACCATTCATTTTCATAGCTATAGATTTTGTAAAAATCATTCAAGGCGTCTAGTGTTTTATCACAGTCTCCATTAGCACTATATGCCATTAGCAAATAGTAATATGCGTATTCTGAAACTCTTCGTTCAGAATAATCTCTCTTTCTATATTCTTGAGTGTATGCCTTAAGCGAACGCTTTAATAATCGAATAGAGGTGTTTAATTTTATTTCACGTCTTGCATAACACTGTCCTAAAAGGTATGCTGTGTTCAAGTTGGTAGAATCGCTGGCGTATAGGGCTTCAAAAATCATGGTGGCTTGTCCCAATTTATTGGTACCTAAATACAGGAGGCCTTCATTGAATTTTTGTTCGAATTGAACAGATTGTCCAAAACCAAAAATGGTTGCGAAGCTTAAGAAAAGGAAGGTTACAAGTTGTTTCATAGCATATAGTTTAGAGACTTTGCTAAAATACGCTTAGCCAGAAACCGTACCAAACTGAATTTTGCTAGTTATCAACAGATTGGAAAACAAGAGAATAAAAAAAGTCCTTTAGGAATTTCCTAAAGGACTTTTTATAATACATGCTACTAAAGTGGTTTATAAATTACCATACTCTTTAGCATAGCGTAGCATTTGATCTGTGAAGTGCTCAGGATACACAACGTTGATATCCTTGATTTCACCATTTTCTTCTACTGGCTCTAATCTTGGGTTGATGAACCCTCCGTAAGGAGCAATTCCAAGTGCTTCAGAACGTTGAAGTACTTCTTCATGTAGTGCTTGATCTACTTGAACTCCATAATCTTCAACCAGAGCTCTACCTGCTTCATAATCTCCTTCTGATTTAACACGCTGAATTTCTCTTAACAACTGTCCGAATAACTCTCTTAGTTTTTCGTAATCGTTAATTCTGAAATATGTTTTTCCGTCTTGAGTTACTTTCTCAATTACGTTTTCATCCATTCCTTTCTCGTAAGCCCAAGCAGCAACTAATTGACGGTTTCTCATGTGCGCCTCTTCAATAACCTCACCTGGTTCAATTCTTCTTAACTGCGCCATTAAACCATTTCTGATGTAGCTATCGTACTCAGCTTTACCTACTTCAAGTGATGGCATTAATCCAAGCTCTACCATTTTAGGATCCATGATGAAGTAAAGAGCTACCAAATCAGCTCTACCTTCTTCAAGGGTAGAAGCGTAGTTTTTCAACGTTTCTTTAGGTGTGCCAATGCCTTCATTGATTTTTCCACTTGCATGACCTACCACTTCATGTAAAGCAGTATGCAATTTACCTCCAAGTGCTCCATGTTCTTTAGAACGATCTTTTTCTTCTTGAGTCAAAGCAAACTCATCAGTATATCCTGACCCACTTGCACCAGCATAAGCAGCAACAATGTTTCCTAGAGAAACAGATTTAGATCCATGTGTAGCTCTAATCCAGTTAGCATTTGGAAGATTAACTCCAATTGGCGTAGAAGGCGAAGCATCGCCACTTTCACCAGCCACATTAACTACCTTATAGGTAACTCCAACTACCTTTTCTTTTTTATGTTCTGGTAGAATAGAAGAGTTGTCTTCGAACCATTGTACATTATCCATTAACACTTTCATGCGTTCACTAGCATCAAAGTCTTTAATCTCAACAATAGACTCGAAAGAACCCCTATAGCCCATAGGGTCATTGTATACTTCAATAAATGAGTTGATGTAGTCAATGTCTCCATCGATAGCAGCAGTCCAAGCAATGTTATACTCATCCCACTTTTTTAAATCTCCTGTTTGGTAGTACTCTATTAAGAGTTTTAAAGCATCTGCTTGAGCCTGATTTTCTGCTACACCAGCAGCTTTTTCTAACCAACCAATAATATCTTGGATTGCTTGACCATACATGCCGTCTGCCTTCCATACCATTTCTTGAAGTGAACCGTCTTCAGCTTTTACTAGCTTAGAGTTTAAACCATAAGAAATAGGTTGTTTATCGTTTTTGTCTATGCGAGTTGCATAGAACGCTTCAACATCTTTTTCTGAAACGTTTGGTCCGTAAAAATTGGTAGCTGATGCAAGTAGAAGATCTTTTGATGGATCTAGACTTACTTTTTTTGCATCTATAGAAGGATCTAACACAGCTGCTTTTGCTTCATCACCTAGCGTAGTGCTTGTTTCAGAAAGTAAAGTCTCAAAATATTCAGCAGAGAATGTTGGATTGATTTTATTCATAGAGTAGTGGTGGTGAATACCATTAGAGAACCATACTCTTTTCAAATAAGTTTCAAAAGCAGCCCAATCTTCAGTTGATTTATCACCTTGATAGTTTGTGTAAACGTGCTCAAGAGCTTTACGTATTTCAAGGTTGTGACGGTAGTTCTGATCCCAAATAATATCACGACCCTCGTAACCTGCTTGAGTTAAATAATACACATACTTTTTTTGTTGCAATGAAAGCTTATCCCAACCAGGAATTTGATATCGGATAAGTTTTAAATCAGCAAATTGTTCTGCAAAGTATTCGAAAGAGTCTGTTTCTTCAACCGTTTCTTTTTCTGTTGTCTCAGCTTTTTCTTGAGGAGTCCCGCATGCAATTAATGACATTGCAGCAGCTCCAAAAGCCATGGTTTTCCAACTGTTCATACGAATGTTTTTCATGATGTGTCCGAAGGTAATACACCTACTTAAAATAAAAAAAGCCGTTCTGTACAGAACGGCT
>DIYR01000160.1 GCA_002429085.1 Flavobacteriales bacterium UBA6049 | reverse complement strand
AAGTATTCGCCAGACTATAGCGCAGTGTATTTAAACTATGCTATTTTATTGTCTACTCTTGAGCGTTTCGACGAACTCAAATCACACCTTGAGGCTGCATTGGAAGTAAGAGGGGTAAACAAGTCTAAGATTTGGAATGAGTTTGGCATCATGAACGAGTTGCAAGGCGAGTATGGAGAAGCGGTAAATGCTTACAAGAAAAGCATTCAATTTTCTTTGGTCAATGAAGACATTGATCGTTACCATAAGTCAATCGAGCGCTGCAAGCGTAAAATGGAAATCAACGCATTGTAATCACCTGGATTCTAAAGGTAAATATGACCTGTTCTTTTCACGAAGAGCAGGTTTTTTTGTGAGCATTAAACAAAGAGAATTTGGTGAGTTACCCTAAAAAACAATTGCTATGAATAAGTGCTGGATAATACTTTTGGTCATGTTGCCGCTCAAAGCATTGGGGCAAAGTGACACTGTAAGCATTGTAGCCTATTGGGCAAAAGGTAAGGTATTTAAATACCAAGTGAATAAGTCTACCAAAGTGTGGAGAGATGGCCAACTGACTCAACAAAAAATCAGTAATTACCAAGCTCGGTTTGAAGTCTTAGATTCTACCGCTACTTATTATCGTATCAAGTGGACGTATGAGCTGGATCCTCGGAAGTTTTTTAATATGCCAATAAAAGCGCAAAGCTTGATGGATAAAGTAGGGAAAATGAAAGTGATTTATAAAACATCTGAGTTGGGAGAGTTTCGGAAGGTCGAAAACTGGCAAGAAGTATACAAATTGCTTCTGGCTATGAGTGAGGACATTATACAACTGTATGAAAACAAGTGGAGTGATGCGCAGAAAACTGCGTTAAAAATCAGATTGAAATCTTTTTTGACTGCCTACAATTCTCCAGAAGGGATAGCATCGTTGTTGTTAAAAGAACTACAGTTGTTGCATTTTGCCTTTGGGGGAGCTTTTGTAGGAAGCCAAAGAGTGGAGTATGAAGAGCAATTGCCCAATATGATGGGAGGGAAACCACTCAAGGCAGATGTTAAATTATGGATGAGTAAGGTAGACACCATTACCCAACAATGTGTGCTTAGGCGTCAAATGCATATTAACCCAACATCTGCCAAGGCATTTCTCTTGGAAGTGCTCCAAAAAATGGGAGCCACAGAAGACAAGCTCAATGAAGAGCTGGGGAAGGCGAAATTTGATATCAACGATAACAATTATCTGGAATACAATTATGTATTTGGGGTTCCCATCAAGATTTCTACGCATAGAGTAGCCCATATTCGGCTGGATGCTTCTAAAAATAGAAGAGAAGACAAAGTAATGATACAACTAATCAAGGATTAACCTGTTTGCATACCCGTCTGCTTCTTAAGCAGGAAGTATCTTGATATCTAAATGGTCAAAATTAGAGTCCAAAAACTTGGCATCATTCATCATGTCTACATCTTGTGTGTTGGCGTACCAATTGATACTCAAGGGGATTTTTTTGGTGACATGGTGTTGCTCCAGCATTTGCAAAATTTCCATCATAGGACGGTAGGTGGGGGTATTAAAGTAGGTAAAGTGAAAATTTACAGTGATAGGGCGCTTGTTTTGCGATAGAAATTCCTGGAACCACTCAATGATAGGCGCATAAAACTCATTAGGATCCTGACTATAAGAATCCCCTTTGAAGTCAAATACATTGTTTGCTGGGTCTAAAGATACAAACGGGGTATCGGTACCTTTTTGGATGATTAAATTTTTCATAAAAATGATATTTATGGGGCTGAAAATTTATGAATTAGCAAAAGCTAAACCAAATCGTGACAGTTTTACGAAATTTGCAAATGAGATGTAGTCAAACTTTGGGTTGTAATGACTTAAGAAGAGATAGTGTTTACGCTAAAAAGACTTACCCACCCAACAGTAAAGGAGTTATTGAAATGTGTTGAGTGATGGTAGCTACCTGAGCAGGAAAGTCTGAAAGGTTTATTTATTTGAATTATTATGTATTCAATACTAATATAATAAAATTAAGGAAAGAAAGCTAAACTTTATGTCATAAAAAGCTTTTGATATGGAGTGTGTGGAGATATTAGATAAAAACCCTTCACGACTCTTTCAACAAATAACTCTAAAAGAAGTCGTGAAAAGCTTTGTAACAAAATAACAAACTAGGCTGCCATTTTTCCAGCTATTTTGAGTTTACGAGGGTGGGGTTGACCCGTTTCTACATAATGCTTAAACTCCTCAGTAAGATGGCGGGTTAGTTTGCTAAACTGCATTCTAATCATTGGTTTCATTAAGTTGGCCAACAGGCCTCGTGGTTGAATAGTAGCCTTCATATTCAACCGCGTTTGGTGGTGGTTAATCGCAGTGAGTTTCCAGCTGTTTTTGGCCTCTTGCATCATAGCAGGCAAGCCTTTGGTAACCATATAAGCCAAAAAATGTGCTTGCGGATCAAAAGCGATCAAACGTTCCTCGATTTCTCCAATGCCCTCTACACTGCAACCCCTCACGTCACAACTTGCGCCATTGATGCCTGGGTTTCCATCCCCTTCGGCATGATGTACTGCAGAGGCCCATTTGTAAACTTCGGTATATTGATCTCCTAAAACTGCCCAGCAATCGGCTATAGATTTATTG
>DIYR01000073.1 GCA_002429085.1 Flavobacteriales bacterium UBA6049 | reverse complement strand
AGTATGAGTTGGATTTTGTAGATGATTGGTACTTTCCGCTTGGTGTGTACTACGACTTTAAAACCGAGTTCGATACTTGGGGAGTAAATGTTGGGCTAGCAAAGCGTTTCTAATAGACGATCAACATATTTGTTCAAAAGAACTACTTTTGTTGTAGAGGAAGCATATTCCATACTGGCATTCAAATTCTAACATTAGGGAAGAAATTGGGAATTTGAATGAGCTTCTTGTAGTTTTAACTACTGCCCTAATTATCAAATGTAATTAAATACAGTAGCTATGATAATTAGGAAAATTTCAATCATTGTTTTTAGCGTTTTATTAAGTGTGAATTTGGGTGTTGCGCAAACATCTGAGAGTTGTGATTGTGTAGTAGATACAACTGGTTTAAAGGCATATTTACAATCATTAACTCTAAATGAGAATCAGCCGTTGGCTTTTGAAGTGCCTAACTCCAATTCTACATTTGCGGTGTTGCACGGATTTATTAATTCGAACACTCCTACCGTGGTGAACACGTTTATTTCGAACTATCCAAATGTTACCACGTTAGTTTTTATGCAAGTTCCTGGTAGTGATGATGATGATGCTAATTTGGTGGCTTCTCAAGCACTTAGAAACAGAGGGTATAAACACTATATACCTGCTGTAGATGCTTATAATCAAGATGCGTTTATTGCCTCTGGAGGTGTAGATATGTTTGTTGGAGGTGTAGTAAGAGTGGCTGATGTTAGAGCAGAAGTTGGTGTTCATTCTTGGAGTGATGGAACAAATGATGCAACTGATTTTCCTGTTGGGCATGCAAATCACTTGCCTTACATCAATTATTATGTGAATATGGGGTTCACTCAAGAGGAAGCAGAGGCGTTTTATTACTTCACTATTAATGCTGCACCAGCAAGTGGAATTCATAATATGACCGAAGCTGAGCTGGAGCAATATGGTATCAGAACTTGTACATATTCAAGTACACCAGTTTACTCGGTGTCTCAAAATGGAAATGTGCTTGAAGCAAACTTACAAGGGGCATCTTATCAATGGATTGATTGTGCCAATAACTCTCCAATTTCTGGTGAAACAGGACGTACATTTACTGCAAGTCAAAATGGTAGATATGCAGTGATTGTTACTGAAAATGCGTGCTCCGATACATCTAGTTGCTTTACTATTAATTCGGTAGGTTCAGAAGAACTGAACAGAACACCGTTTTTAGTTTATCCAAACCCTACAAAAGATGTGATTAGAATTTCAGGAATAGAGGAAACTGCTCAGGTAGAGATTCTTTCAGTTAGCGGGCAAAGCATTAAAAGAATTATGCTCAATGCGAATGGATCTATTGATGTAGGAACATTACCAAAGGGTATTTACCTAGTTAGAATTGAAGGTTCAGATTCGCGATTAATCACTAAAATGGTGAAGCTATAAGAAACGAGAAGGTGATAAAAGAGGAGATTGAATGGTGTTTCTTTCTCCCTTTTTTATGTTCAGGTATAATTAATAATTCCTCTTAAAATAACTTCCTCCTGCCATACTTGCTCCACCACCAATAAGTCCTGGAACCATGAAGTACACGAAGTAATAATTGTCTCCGAAAAATCCTAGTAGAGAGGCAATTCCAACAATTACAGATACTGAAATAGCGACTACCCCATACCAAAAGAACTCTTTTGATTTTCGGGCAGCATCACGTTGTCGTTCAATCGAATGCACGTTTCTGTCTATGGCAATCATTAACCCTCTCACTTCATCTACAGATATACCATTGTCTAAGAGTTCCTTCCTGATCTCGGATAATCCCCTCCCATCCACTTTTTGTTTTGCATACTCGTCAATGAGTTTCATTTTTCCTTCGGTGTTAGTCATCTTTTTCTTCCTTCATTTTTTTCGCTCGGTGTGCTAACACCAAGCGTAATTCGTTGTAGCTGTATTGATCATCTAATGCTGCTTTTAATTCAGATAATGACTTGAACGAGATTTCGTCCATAGCATGTAAAATACTATCTAATTGATCAGGAGACATCAACTTGGCTATATCTAGCTCGCCTGCGCCAATCAGTTTAGATAAGTGACCGTAAATAGTGCTTTCTGCCATTCCGCGTTCATCGGCAATTTCTTCGGGTTTTAATCCATCTTTTACCATGGAAAGTGTTTTCTGATAGGTTTCGCTAGCAACAGCATCAGCACCCGTTTTAACCTGCTTCTTCCGTCCAGTTTTTAAGCTAGATTTTTTACTGGCAGCCGCTACGTGCAACTTTAACTCACCAACTAATTCTTTGTGACGTTTTGCTAACAGTGCCTTGCTATTTATGTTTTCTGGGACTGGCTTTTCAGAAACAATGGCTTCTGCTAATGGTACTACTTTCTCTAAATCATGATAAGTATTGAGGAGTTGCTGCTCTAACTCTTCAAGTGCAGTAACCATTGCTTTGGTTTTGCTGTATTCTGCTAATTCCAAGCGCATTCTGGTAATGCTTTTTGTAGATTCCCATAGTAAACGAGCATAATACCCGCTTCCTTTTTTTAACCGTATTTGAAATTGAGCATCTCTTTCTTGAAGTAGCCTTACTAATTGAGCTTGGAAGGTGACCATATTTTTGCGCTCTCGTTGACATAGTTGCCGTAATTCAGGTAGAGCACGTTGAATTTCATCTGATTCAAATTGGCCAAATGCATATTTGTTTAGTAAGTAACTAGCTTGTTGAATGATGTGTTCTAATTGAAAGGTCTGGCGGATAAGAGATTCTAAATAGCTCGCTTGAAAATCGGGTAGAGCCGTCATTAGTTGAGCAGCACTATGGGTGGTAGCACTAAAGTCTACTACCTGTGTATCGTTTGAAATGGAAGAGCCATCAATAGGTTGTTTTAAAATCAGACCATCTAAAGAACGTAATCTGGAAAGTGCAACGTAAACTTGACCGGCTGCAAAAGCTCTTGCTACATCAATGCATGCTTTATCAAACGTTAATCCTTGACTCTTATGAATGGTTATAGCCCAAGCTAGTTTGATAGGGTATTGTCTGAAGCTTCCAATTACTTCTTCTTCTAATTCTTTACTGTCTTTTGAAACTTCGTATTTCTTGTTTTCCCACGTAAACCGTTCAAGGTCATAAGGTTCACTATCCTCATCAATAGCAACGGTGATTGAAGACTTAGTTAACTTGAGAACCGTAGCCATTTTACCATTGTAGTAACGATTGGTTTTTGTGTCGTTTTTAGTGAACATGATTCTCGCCCCAACTTTTAACGATAAATCCAAATCCACAGGATACATACTCTCTGGGAACTCATCGCTTACCGAAGCTTCATAGTGGAAGTAATCACTTGATAATTCGTCTAAAGCTTTTTGATTGATTTCATCAGCTTGTCGGTTGTGTGTGGTAAGAGTTATTGCTTGACCTACGTCTGGCTTTTGTTGGTAATGTTTATTCAATTCTTGAACATCAGATGAGGTGATTTGATTTGTTCTAACATGATTCAACAATTGAACGAACACATCATCTTTTTGCCTGAATATTTTTTGAAGCTCAATATGGACCAGCTGCACTTGTTGCAGTACAAGTGCATTGAAAAAGAAAGCACTTGTATAGTAATGGTTTAATAGGTATTTCTCTTGATCTTTCACTACTGGAGGTAGTTGAAACAAGTCTCCAATAAACAGTAGTTGTACCCCCCCGAATGGTTGTTGAAAGTTACTTCTGGCAGATCGTAATCGGTAATCAATAGCATCTAATACATCGGCACGTAACATGCTGACTTCATCAATAATGAGAAGATCAATTTCTCGCGCTACTTTCTTCTTTTCAGAACTCATAGGATGTCTATACGACAGCGATTTTCTAGTGAAGAAAGGATGAACAGTTTTTGTTAATTGATCAGGCTGTTGATCAATTGGGAGGAAAGTACCTAATGGGAGCAAGAATTGAGAATGGATAGTAACACCTCCAGCGTTCAGCGCGGCAATACCGGTGGGAGCCACAATGGCATAACGTTTATGTGTGTTGGCGGCTAGATTCCGTAAAAAAGTGGTTTTACCTGTTCCAGCTTTTCCAGTTAAAAAAATGTGTTGCTGTGTACTGTTTACGTACTGCGTGGCGGTTTGTATCAGATCTATGGTACCCATTGAAAACGAAAGTAGCGGAATTGTTAACAATCTAAATTCAAGGTATAGAATAATTCGGATGAATACTTACTTTTGTTTAGACTAAATCTAAATAGAATGGTTCCAGTATTGGTTCACTTTCCTGAAAAGAACTCGCCTCTTGATGAACTTTGTGTAGCTTTTTGTGATGTAGAGAGCAAAAAGAAGTGTTGCAAGCGTTTCAAGAAAAAGGGAAAATTACCATGTAAAAGCTGCCCAAAGTTCTAGCTATCATTATTTAACAAAAGCACTGATAATCATAATCCAATCGGGTTTTGAGAACTTGTTGCTTATTGTACTTTCGCGCCCTTCAATCAATCAACGGGCATGAAACAGATTTTTAGAAATTTCACCTTCAATCCTAAAGACGATATTCTATCTGGTTTAACGGTGGCTTTGGCATTAGTGCCAGAGGCAGTAGCATTTGCATTTGTTGCTGGAATAGATCCATTAGTGGGCTTGTACGGAGCTTTTATGATGGGGCTAGTTACCTCTCTATTTGGTGGTAGACCAGGAATGATTTCTGGCGCTACAGGAGCCATGGCTGTAGTGATGGTTCACTTAATCCAAAAAGGAAACGAAGTAGGTGTAGCTATGGCTGAGCCAATTCAGAATCTTGGATTGCAATGGTTATTCATCACCCTGTTGTTTGTAGGTGTAATTCAGGTTTTAGCAGGAGTATTAAAGCTTGGAAAGTTTGTTCGGTTGATTCCACATCCAGTAATGATGGGATTTGTGAATGGTTTAGCAATCGTAATTTTCTTATCCCAATTGGGTATGTTTAAGACCACTGTTGATGGCCAACAACAATGGATACAAGGTATGGAGTTGTATACCATGCTTGGGTTAGTAGGATTAACAATGGCTATTATGTGGTTACTTCCTAAGTTAACTACTAAAGTTCCAGCTGCTTTAACAGGTATTCTTGTAGTTGCTGCCATCACCATTTTTGGAGGAATTGAAGTAAGTACTGTAGGTTCGTTTATTCGTGATGGAGGTGGACAAGGTTTAAAGGGGTCTTTACCAGAATTCCAGTTTCAAATCTTTGGATTGATTGATACGTTGGATGGACACTGGTCTTTGATTTTATCTACTGCTTTCTTGTTGGCTGCAGTAGGCTTGATTGAATCGCTAATGACTCTAAATTTGGTAGATGACTTAACGGAAACACGTGGTAGTGGTAATCGCGAATGTGTGGCTCAAGGTGGTGCCAACTTATTAAACGGATTATTTGGAGGAATGGGAGGTTGCGCCATGATTGGTCAATCTATTATCAATGTGAATTCTGGTGGTAGAGGCAGGCTATCTGGATTTACTGCTAGTGTGGCATTGTTACTTTTCATTTTATTCGGAGCAGAATACATAGAACAAATTCCGATTGCTGCATTGGTTGGTGTAATGTTTATGGTGGTTATTGGAACATTTGCTTGGAGTAGTTTCCGTATCCTAAATAAAATTCCATTGGCTGATGCCGTGGTATTAATTGCTGTTTCTGCTATTACAGTTTGGCAAGATTTGGCAGTAGCTGTTATAGCTGGTGTAATTATGAGTGCTTTAGTATTTGCATGGCAGAATGCTACTAAAATTCGTGCCCGTAAGAGTACCAAGTCTAACGGAACGAAGGTGTATGAAATTTGGGGGCCACTCTTCTTCGGGTCTGTGCAGTCGTTTAATTCTAAGTTTGATGTAAAAGCTGATCCTCAACAAGTTGAGATAGACTTTATAGAGTCTAGGGTAAGTGATCAATCTGGAATGGAAGCTTTGAGAAATATTGTAGATAAGTACTTGAACGCTGGGAAAGAAGTGAAGTTAACGCATCTCAGCCCTGAGTGCAAAATGTTGCTACTCAAGGCTGATCAACGATTTGATAAGTATATTGAAAGTTCAATAGACGATCCTCGTTACCATGTGGTAACCGATTTGGTAGATCGTGAAGTCTAGTGAATGATTAAACGCCCAACAAATTGTTTGTCGTTTTGATTTACTCGAACAATATAAATGCCCGCATTATCAAGATGTAACTCTTGGTTTGGTGAAATATTTGCCCAAGAAGTAATTGTTCTTCCAGATAAATCAAATACTTCAACTTCTAATAATTCGTTGACTTCAGTATGAATAGAAAACGTTCCTGCCGAAGGGTTAGGATATAGGCCTACTTGCAGTGAATTTGGAATTCTATCGTAAATACCTACAACAGTTGTATCTGGTAACGGGTTATTATCATAGTGTTGTTGTAAGAATGAACCTGCATTAATCACTTGATCTAGGTTGGCACACGTAAAACTACTTTGAGCTGTATCATCTGAATACAAAGAGTAAGAAACAGAACTTATTTGAACAGGAACATTAGGCTCAAGTGTAAAAGCTCCCACAGACATTACAAATCTTCTATCATATGGAGTATTTCCAGAAGTACATTCGTTCCAAGGTTGAGGTGCATCCAGATCAAACATATACTTGTATGCAGGAGCCCCTGTAGGGCTAGATGCTGCTCTACCAGTACCACCTAATACCATGTCTTCACCATCTCTCCATTTTCCCTGAAGTACATTGTAATATTCAAAAGCTGTTTGAGGATCTCCTGTAGCCCCTTGGTGGTTGTTGAAAGAAGAGAAAGAAGACATTGGCATCATTTGCCCATTCACATCTTTTGGAGTTGCTAAGAATTTTACTGCAGAGGCAGGTATATTACCTCCATAACCCATAGAGGATCCTCCAGCTTCATCAAATGCATCGCCATTCAGCACAATTCCAATTTGATTAGAAGAACTAGAAGCTGTAAAGTCATCTTGAGAATTGCCTAAGTCCGGATCTACAAATTGACCGAAATATGTATCTACTAAGTTTCCTGGTGTTTTTTTGATGATGGTGTAATCATAGAAGATGCTATTGTTAATGACGTCATTCGTAGTGTAGGCATATGTCATTTGATGTATTTCTATTCCAATAGGATTAGAACCAGACTCATGATGAAGACCTCCAACATCGTTGAAAATAGTGTAAAAAGCTTCGTCACCTTTAATAGCAGGGTAATCTCCATCCTCGGGATCATAAATGCCATCGCTATTTACATCAACAAAAGGTGCTAACATCATATTAGGCATATTGTTGTGTGGATTACCTTTAGCAGGCCAATTAAGAAGATTGGAGAAAACTGTTCCATCAGCTAAGAATTGGTCAATTTCGGCTTTTCTAACTCGAAAAACATTATCAAATTTTGCACAAGTTGATGGATCTACAGTGCCTTGATCTGTTAACGGACCATTATAGAATTCTGCTCCGTTTGCTCCATACTTAAGAGCAGCAACGCGCAGAGAATCATTTACTGTTTTACCTCCAATCCAAATGCTACCAGCGAAAAACGAGTGCATTCCGCTTCCTTTTGGAAATTCATATTCAGCGGCCCCAGTTTTATCCCACCACATGTCACCACCAGAATGAATGGTTGTGCGAACATTATTGATAGATAATTCTCGATTAGAAGAGGGGGGGCTACATTGAGCGTTTAAAAGTTGAGAAATTGAAGCAAGGGCGAGGGTTGAAAGTACATGTTTGTAGTTCATATGTAAGGTATTGTTTGGTTATCTATTTGCACCAAAGTGTGCTGAAAAGGAAGCCTTGAAAAAGAGGAGAGACCTTCTTCAAAACTTCCTATAGTATTAAGAGATTAGTGAATTACTAATCGTTCAGTAGATTGCTGATCTCCGTGCGAAACTCTAATAATGTATACGCCAGCTTCGTGAATTGATAAGCGTTGGTTTGAAGAGATATTTTGTTCACTTGAGATGATTCTACCAGATAGATCAAATATTTCTACACTGACTAAGTCATTTGCCTCATGATGGATTGAGAATGTTCCATTCGATGGATTTGGAAAAACTGTGAATGAGAAAGATTCTAGTTGATTGTCAAATATTCCTACAGTAGTATCATTTGTAGTTGTATCTGGTAATGGGTGGTCTAAATAGAATTGTTGAAGGGTATCTGCTGCGGCTAGTACATCTCCCAAACTATCGCAAGAGAAGTTAACCGACAAGTTGTTAGGGAAAACGGAATATGATACTAAGCTGACTTCAACAGGTGTGTTGTAGTCTAAGGTAAACGCTCCTGCAGACATAACGAATCTTCTATCACCTGGAGAGTTTCCAGCAGCGCATTCTGTCCAATCTTGTGGTGCATCAATATCGAACATATAAGGGTGAACTGGTGCTCCTGGGTTTTGATCTGGTCGTCCATTTCCTCCAAGAACAATATCCTGGCTATCAAGCCACTTTCCAGATAAGTAACTGTAGAAGTGATGAGCTAAATGTGGGGTTCCATTAAATGGATTGGTGAAACTATTGAAATGAATAAACGATGACATTGGAACCATGCTTCCTGCATCAGATAATGGAGTTCTTAGAAATTTTACTGCAGAAGCTGGAGGATTAGCTCCATAACCTAAAGCACCACCACCGTCTTCATCAAAAGTATCTCCGTTGAAAACAACACCAAGCCGTTTTGTAGAGCTAGAAGCTAAATTGTCATCTTGTGCATAGCCTAAATCAGGATCAACAAATTTTCCAAAGTAAGCGCTGTGTAATATTCCTGGTGATTTTTTTATGAGTTTATAATCATAAAATATGCTATTTCCGACTACATTATTCGCTGCGTAAGCATAAATCATTTGTTGTACTTCTAGCCCTATTGGATCAGATCCTGTTTCACCATGTACATTTCCTACATCGTTAAATACAGTCCAGTATGCAACATCACCTTTAATTACTGGATAATCTCCATCATCTGGATTATATATTCCATCTGAGTTTACATCCTTAAATGGTGCTAAATCAGAGGTTGGCATATTGTTATGAGGGTTTCCTTTTCCGGGCCAATCATAGAGTGTTTGATCTATTATTCCAGAATTCAGAAAAGCATCAATATCCGCTTGTGTCATACCAAAGTACCTGTCAAATTCTACACAAGTAGATTGTGCAACGCTACCATCAGCAGCCAATGGGCCGGGGTAGAAATCTGAACCGTTTTGACGATACATCATGGCAGCTACTCTTAAAGAGTCGCCTGCGGTTAAACCACCAACCCAAATTCCACCAGCAAAAAAAGTGTTCTTGCCACTTCCTTTCGGAAATTCGTAGTGAGATTGACTTAGTAAATCCCACCACATGTCTCCTCCAACGTTAATACGTACATCTACATTATTAACAGATAATGATGCTGAAGTAGAAGGGGGATAACATTGGGCATTTAAAAGCTGAGAAGATGACGCTAGCAGAACTAGCGATAGTAATTTTTTAAACTTCATGGTTGAGAGTTTTTGATTTATTCAAATCTCGAATGAATCAATCTCAACTACCAATTCTATTGAGGGAGCGGTTGAACAGGATTCAACCAAAGACGATAATTTTCTAAGTCTTTTCGAATGAATTTTAACGCGTATTGGTAAACCATTAGGTCATCTATTAAGCCTAATGCGGGTAAAACGTCTGGTATGGCATCGGCAGGAATTACGATATAAGTAATTACGCCAGCGATTGAGAAAACGGTATTTTTTGGGATGGTTTTGTACGAACCATTGACCACGTCTTGTAACAGACTTACCATCAATTTTAGTTCATCTAGGTGCTCGCGGAACGCATTTCCTAAGTTGGCAATCTTGAAAATACGTTTAGGATCAGAAACTAATTGCTTGACCTTTTTACCGTTCATGTTTTTAACAAAACCTTGAAACAACTGAATGGCTTTACCTTTAAGCATATCTAGAAAACGAGATTTAGTTAGAATTAGTTCGCTGTTGTTCTTGAAATTGTTCCAAAAGGCCTTTGGTTTGCTGTTGTAGTTTTTTCTGGAAAAAACCAGATCCACCCAATAACCATCCTGTAAGACCTAAAGCTTGACTAGCCCATTTATGTAAATTAAAATGATCGTGATGTTGAACGATTTTTCCGTTTTCAACCAAGATATTTGCTGTAATTTGATTGTGCACTTTCCTGCCAGTTCTCGAAAACGTATACCATGCTTGCCAGTATACTGTTACTGAATCTTCACTAGAATCAAGTATTTCATACGTTAATTTGAACCCCTTGTCTTGTTGGTTAAAACACAGCATGGCCCACATGGTGGTTAATTCTGTATGGTTAAGTAATCCAAATCCAGGATCTGAAAAGCGTGCATCTGAATGGTATAAACTATTCATTGTATCAGCATCAAGTACCTGAAATGCACGATAGAACTGATGAGCTATTTGTTCTGTAGAATTCATTTTTTCCATTTCATAGCGTAAACCATTGGTAAATGGTTTTTAAAGTGTTTAATTCTGAATTTATTTGGTTCTACTTCTACCGTATTTCTAAAGCAGTTGTAAGGAGAATAATCGAATTCTTGAAGTACATCTAATTGGAGGTTTTCGTTACGAAGTACTGTAACAACTTCACTTAGTGCATGATTCCATGTAATACAGTTTAAGCTTTCGTGATTTGAATTTTCAGCATACGATTGACTAACATCTTCTATAATAGCTTCATCTTGAAAGTAGTTATAAACTACATTTTTTACATCATCATCAAACATCCATATCACAGGATGGAATTCAGCCATGATAAAGGTTCCGCCTGTTTTTAAAAACTGTTGAACTATGCGCGCCCACTTTTGTATGTCTGGTAACCAACCAATGGTTCCGTAACTGGTAAAAACAATATCGAATTGTTCATCTAGCACGGTGTCTAGTTCTAAGACGTCTGATTGAATGAAACGCCCGTCTAACTTTAACTCATTCGCAAGTTTATTAGCTGCATTTACAGCTTCATCGCTTAGATCTACTCCAACTACTGAAGCACCCCTTCTTGCAAGAGAAAGTGTGTCTTGACCAAAATGACATTGCAAATGAAGAATTCGTTTTCCCGAGACATCACCAAGCAGGCCTAATTCAATAGAATTCAAAGAATCTTTTCCTTCTCTAAAGGCTTGCATATCGTAGAACTTAGATGTTAAATGATCTTTTGTCCACTGATTCCAAAGAGAACGATTTACTGTTTTATATGCGCTATTAGGGTTCATAGTTATGTAGAAATTGATATGAGGTGAAGGTAGTATTCTTGATTAACCTGTATACCGAGTATAATTTTTAAATCCTGCCTCTCGGTATGTATAACCATCTTCTGTTGGTTTGGGAAGTTTTCTGGTCATTAGAATTATGATACTCGACCAGAAAAACGGAATGAGCCATACCAATGTTAAGTGGATTCTCGTTCTTTTTGGATCATAGCGATAGGCTTTTCTTACCCTTAGACTGCCAACAACTGCCGAAATAATCCAAAAAATCAGAAAAATTGCCAACAAGAAACTATCACGCTCTACCATGAGGATAAATATAACAGTTATCCATTCATGAAACACTGTCTGAAGTGTTCCGTAACCTGATTTAGAAGGTTGTTTTAGGTGAGAAAATCTTGCTGTATTCGATGTCCTCCATTTAGGATAGATGTGAGATTAGCTCTTAAATAGATTGGCAATTTTGTCTCCAACCACAATGGTTGTCATCTCCTTCTCCAATTGATCAAATTCAGATTTCAGTACAGATTTAGTGAGGTTTCCTTCTTGTAGTAAGTGAATTTCGTCACAGGTATCTTTTAACGTATTGAAAATGTGAGATGAAATTAAGATGGTTTTTCCTGCTTCTTTCAGCTTGTGAATTATTTCGGTAATCAAGAAATTTCCCTCTACATCAACACCATTGAATGGCTCGTCAAGAATAAATACTTCGTTTTGCTGTAGAAGTATGGCGGTAAGGGCAAGTTTCTTCTTCATTCCAGTAGAATAGGTAGAAGCATACTTATCTAGAGGTAGATTAAAAATGTTTTTTGCTGATACATCTCCCACTTCCTGTTTACGAGCATGTAGAAGTAGTTCGATGTATTCTTTACCAGTGATTTTAGAAAAGAAGAATGGCTCAGTTAATAGTAAACCTAATTGATTTTTGAGAGGATCGATATCAGAACTAATCGTTCCGTCAAAAGACTCTAAGCCAGCAATGCATCGAAACAAGGTGGTTTTTCCGGCACCGTTCTGACCAACAACCCCATAAACTTTTCCTTTTTCAAATGAAATGTTGATTTCCTTTAAAACTTGCTTAGCACCAAAAGATTTGTAGAGCTGCTGAACGTTGATCATTTCAATATGGCTTTCAATCGTTTGCTTGATTCTATGAATTGGTAGGGTAGGGCCAAAAGTATAATTGGAGGAAATAAGAGGGTGACCATTAGCATAATGCCTTGGGCTACATTTATTTCCTTTGGAAAGGCGTGGTATTTAAGCAGAACGAAATAAGAAATGTATATCAGCCCGAGAATATGAAAACCAATTATTGCAAGCCAGCTAAAAGGATTAAAGAATAGAAGCAAAGCAATAAGTAGTAGGTTGATTAGGCTAGTGTTTAGCCAAGCCAATTTCAGTTTGTGTATTAGAAATTCTTTGGGAGTAAAAGAGTAGTTCCAAACGATGTACTCACTCTCTGGTTTTGTATAGTAGAACAAAACCATTGCAGTTTGAAGAATCAACCCAAAAATTCCCAGGTTCATGTTTTCTTCTTGAATAGATTTTAATAGAAAGAAATAGGGAAGTAGATACACTAAGAAACTTTGCCTAAAGCTTATTATATATTCGAATGACCTACTGTTAAACGGGGTTGGAATGGTTAGGTTAAAAGAGCTTTGGTTGTTCCAAAAGGCTAGTAAACAACTGATGGTCATGATTCCTACTGAAGCAAAATAATCGCTTTGGTAAAACAGGTAAATGGTAAAAGGCAATGCAACTAATATATTCTCTACTAAGCGGATTTGATGATAGTGATGTGTAGAGAAAATAGCTTGTAGAAACTCATTTCTGGCATGGTTACTAAGCTTTGTAATGAAACTTAGAGCTAACGCCCCAATTACATAAGCCGCATAATCGGTTTTTGAGTAGAGGAGTTCAAGTGCCCCTAGAAAAAGAATTGGAGCGAATAAAATGACTATCCATGGGGAAACTCCAGCATCAGTTATTGTTCTAAACAGTAGTTTAAATTGAAGATGGAAATAGTGTTTCAATAGTTTTTAGGGTCTTACGATTACTTCGGAATGGAATAGGGTTATATGTAAAGGTACAACATGAATTTTAATACCAAGAATAGAAGTGATTATTGGTACTTGCATTTAGAGGTTTTCCTTCTGAAATACGCTTGAGATGACTTTGTTGATGGCTTTTTGTGAGCCGACCGTATGGTGTGTCGAAGAGCTCAGGCTAATTCCTCTCTTAGTTTGTTGTAGGCTCTTTCTATCTCATTTTACACTAGAATATACCTATGTTTAGGAAGTACTTCTATCTCATGCTATTGATACAATTACTTTAGACACTTGATAGTTTCCAAAGAAAGAAAGTGTTGTTAATTTCTTTTCAGAAAGCTTAGGAGATTTTCTTTATAGGCAGTCCAAACTTTGGGATCATCTGTTAATTGATCTAGCTTGATTAACTCGCCTTCTGTCAAAATCTGATCGTCGGAGTTTACAAGTATGGATTATACGTTTTGGTAGGTAATACAAGAGCTGAAGCTTGTAAAGCTAATGATAGCAAGAAATACAATGAAGGTGTGATTTTTCATAACTGCTGTTTTTTTAATTTATACAAAAAAACAATCCATAATTAAATTAAAATCATAGAATAACTTTAATACTCCAGCATTTCGTGGTACTCTTTTAGCTTTATGGCTCTAGCTTTTACAAAATTCATACGTTCACTAGCTGCAACAAGGTGCCACATAGTACCTTCTTTCTGATAATGGTAATATGTATAGACTAAGTCAAATTCGGTATCTCGATATGCTATCCATTGCCTTTGAGAGGTTTTTAGTTTTTCTTTAGTTTCAAGAGAGAGTTCTTTCATTAATTGTTGATAGTACTTATTCAATTCTTGATCCCAATTTTCTTCTGCAATTTGAGTACAATTGATCATGTCCGAATTACTACTTTTTCCTTTAAGACATTCCTTAAGATTTCTGTCAATAATGTATTCTTTTTCTTGACTGAATAATTTGGAATAAATTAAAAAGAAACTGATTGTTAAAATGATATGGTGTTTCATAGTGCTTGTTTTACCGAATAAAAGAACTTGCTGTCTATTGTATTGTTAACTTCTTTATGATGATTCCTTTACTAGTCTGAATTTGCATTAAATATGTTCCAGAGCGCAACGATTGAAGGTTTAATGAAGGGTTGATTTGTTGATCAACATTTTTTTGATAAATAAGTACTCCAAGAGTATTGTATAGTTCTATGCGTTCGACATTTAATCTTGTTACCAAAGAAACATTGCCACTACTTGGATTTGGGAAAAGTAGAACTTGATTGTTTAGCTGGTTAGGATTAGTAGCGCTTAAATTCGGCTCAACGTATACTGTATTGGTCAAAACTCTATGAAATACTTGACCATTCTTATAGGCTGTAACATGATACGTAACTATGAAAGGATGATTCCTAATAAAATTAGAATTAGTAGGCCATTGAATAGTTAACTCGGTTCGATCGTTCAATTGATCTACAGTGTAACTACAACTAAAGAAATTGTGAAGGAGTTCAGAAGATGGTACTATTTTGATGCTATCCCATTGGTCATTATCAACAGTGAATGAATAATTCCAAGAGGTGTTTTCTTGAATTCTAAACTCTCTTCCTTTGGAATGAAATAGATTTTGTTGATCAATTGAATCGTTTGCTAATAATGAAGGACAGTTATCTGTGACTTCTATCATAAATAGAGTTGAATGAGTACCTAACTTATAGAATGAATTGCGGTATTCTTCTGTTATGAAAGAAAAATGATAAATACCTGTATCTACAGTTGAAGCCCACGATAACTCTCCTGATAAAGAATCCATTTTAACTCCATTTGGTAATGATAATTCCCCAAATCTATCGTTTAAAAGAAAAGTCATACTATCACCGTTAAGCTCATATAATAAAGGATTCACATAAAAGGGGGCGGTTGCACAACGAGTCAGTTTATATCCTAAATCAAATCTAGGAGAATTATGAAAATAAAAAGGAGGGAAAGGGTTGTAGGAGATTACTTGCCTTGTGTAAAATATAGAATCATCATTGGTAATGTTTTTACCAATAACATTAAAAAGCCCACTGTCTTCAATGGATTTAATATATATGCCCGAATTCGGATAGGGATGAACCACAGTAAAGTTTTGGGCTGATATTGATTCGGTGACTCCATCCCCCCAATTAATTACTGTAGAGTCCTTAGACGTAAAGCTGTAGGGATCGAACAGATAAAAACTCGTGGTATCTAAAATGAAACCTCCATCTTCCTTTGAGCTAGTTTCAAACCATACGTTTTGAGCAATAAAGGGCACTGAGTGTACTATAAAAAATAGCACACTCAGTGCCCTTTTTAAGAATTTACAAATCATTGTTTAATGATTACTTGAGAGTGTGAAACATCACCATCCGTGTAACTCATAATGTACGTGCCAGAGTTCAATGTTTCAAGGTTTACCGCATTATTTAGAGGTTGCTCACTTAACAGCAGACGCCCCTGCATGTCATAAACCTGTACTAGCTTTATTTTATCAACTACATCTCCAATTAGGCGGATATTATCAATAAAAGGGTTTGGATATATTTCTAACGACCTTTCAGAACGAATATTCTTATTTATGTTTAAAGCAGAATTTTCTGATAAATCAAAAAGGCAAATAAGCGATTCATAACCAGAACTGGTGTTATTAAACCATGCATTTCCATTGGGGTTTTTAAATGGTACCCCAGTTTGGCTCGATACTATTCCTCCAACATATAATTTGTCAAATCCATCAAATTCAAGGCTATTCAATATGTCAGTCTTCCAAGGTGCTCCACCATAGCTTCCTAAATAGGTTGACCAATGTAAATCAGATGACTTATCAAAGCCAATGACTATTCCATCAAAATTTACATCATGCCCATCTTGATGATTAGGTTGAATATAAAGGTTTTGCGGGCTAGAGGTCGGAAATGGAAGAGTGGAAGATGATGATGCACTGTTTCCGATAGCAAATGTACGTCCATGGTGAGATTCAATATCCATTAGCTTATCAGTTGAACTACCTCCAAAATAGGAGCATTTTTTGATTGCTCTTTTCTCATCAAATGAAATAAGTACCCCATCACCAACATCTAATCCAACAGATCCAATACCACCAAAGTTATCTTGCATAAATCCAGCAGCATTTGTTGAGATAGGGAGCCCTGATTGAGATTCTGTATGCCCACACACAACTAGTTCATTATCTTCTGAAATATCTAGTTTCCATAATTTGTCATTGCTGATTCCTCCTACAAAGGTGGTCCACTCTTGTTCCAAAGAAGAGTTGAATTGTGCGATGAATCCGTCAAAGTTCCCTCCTGAAAAACTAGCTTCATTATAGGCTCCTGTACGCGGTAAAATCGGGAATCCAGAATCATCATTTGTAAAGCCAACTACAATTAAATTTCCTGAGTTATCAATTTCGCAGTCATAAATCCAAGTTCCAGACACGCCAAAGGAAGTAGACCAAAGCAATTTATGCTGCGAACTAAATTGAGCTACTAGGCCTGAGCCTGTTGTAGAAAAATAAGCTCCATTTCCAGGGTTGAGATATTGAAACTTCCCATTGCCTATAACAAAATAATTTCCATTTTCTTCATCTACCTCAACGGATCGCAACACACCATCAGATTTGTAATCACCAAAGTATGTAGAGTAAGTTAATTGGCCATTGCTGCTAAATTCGAAAATGACCCCAGACTTGCAGCTTGGACTTGATCCATTTGGACTACACGTGTTAACGTCATCAAAAAATGCTCCGCCACCAGGGTTCAATAAAGGAAAATCTTTGGAGTTTGTAGTTGTAGCAACTAGAAGTTTACCTTGGTTTAATCCTGTTTCAATAGGGCCGTAATCTGCGTTGTCATCTTCGGAACCTCCCAAGTATGTTGACCATACTAATTCATGATTTACATCGAATTTGAGCACAAAGTAGTCGTCTTTACCTGAGTTATTTGTTTGAAATGCCGTGTTAGTAACAGGGAAAGAAGAACTGTAGGTATATCCTGTTGCGTATAAGTTTCCTGAATTGTCAGTTTTCAAATCTACTATTGATGAGGTAGCACCAGTTGTGATAAGAGTACACCAATCCACATATTGAGGGGCAGTGCTAGAGGAGCTTAAAGCACCAAATTGAAAAATTAAGGTGTGTTCAGGGTTCCAATTTCCTAGATTATCAAACTTTAATTTCCCGCCTCCTACATGAATATAGTTTGGTTGCCATGAAAGTGGAATGACTGTTCCATCTTCATCAACCTGATATGCATATCCATAGGGTATAGGATATGCATAATCATCTTTCTGAATTACAGTGTAACCTTGGGTTTCAATGATTTGATCATGTCCATATACGGTTAACTCAAAATTTTCAGGATTGGCATCTGGTTTGAATACGATGCTTGATTTTGGTCCGAATTCATTAGAGTAGAAATGCACATCAGTTTGATGGTTCACATTCTCATAAACTACTCTGGAACCAACTTTCAAGTCCTCAAAAAAACCTTTTTCATTGTAGACCCGTAATTTGGTTTCAGATTCCTCTAAAATTTGAGGGTAAACTAGAGCATCTTCAGTATTGAACTGAAAATCTAGACGGTGGATTGTGTTGGGGTCATCTTCATTCTCTGCAAAAGAAGTTCCAGAAATATGAAATTTTGACGGAGCAAAAAATGATGATTCTTGTGTTCCTGTAGAGTATACAAAAATCTGATCTGCTGAGTTTCCATCTGAGTTTCTCAGTTGACCTTGATTTTCAACATACAAAATTCTATCCGAGAGTGGTTCTTCAAGTCCGTCAGGGTAAATGTTTTGTGAAAAAACAGTAAGTGGGAGGCAAGCAATAGCCAATGGTAAGATGTTAGTTTTCATAACGAGTAAATAGATTGTGAGTTTGTAAATGTGTTATTTAATGTAGATTCTAAACACAAGAATAGGTCGAACTATTAAAAAAACAAAATAAAGTTCAGTCTTTAGTTTCATGCACTAGATACATGAAATCGAGCGCTTTCAACCTTGGCAATCATACTGCTGTAGTAGCTGTACCACTGTTGTTTACCAGATTTTTTGGCCACTTGATGTACGGTGTTTTTTCGCCATGTATCAATAGCATCGAGGTCTTTCCAGTAGCTGATGAATGAACCTCGTTTATCTGTTTTATGACTTTCAAACCCTAAGTAACCAGGAGTTGCTTGGGCAAGTTTCAATGTCTCGTCATCCATCTCTTCATAACCAGTAAGGTCATTACCCAAGGTGTAGTTAAAGATAGAAGCATAATAGGGTGGCTCTGGTGCCACCCCATTTTTCCATTGTATGAATCCAGCTGCCATTATGCGCTTTGATCTATTTTTTTAACCATGGTTAAAATAGTCGCCAAGGCCACGGTTTCGCCCGTTTCATCGTATACATCTACCAAAAACTTCACAATTCCTTTTGCGATGTCATCTTCACTACGCTTTTCTTGATCAACCTTTTCTTTTACCGTAAAGCGCACTCCAATAGTAGCGCCTGGATAAACTGGTTTCACAAATCGAGCTTCGTCTAGCCCATAGTTTAATAGAACTGGCCCCTTCTTAGGATCAACAAATAAACCAGCTGCTTTAGACAGAATAAAGTATCCGTGTGCTACGCGTTGTTCAAAGATGGTTCCATCTAGTGAAGTTGCATCCATGTGGGCGTAGAAATTATCGCCACTAACGTTCGCAAAGTTTACGATATCAGCATCTGTAACAGTATGCTTGTGTGTAAATACGGTTTCACCAATTTCTAACTCTTCAAAATGCTTGCGGAATACGTGAGGCTGAGCTTCAGGTTGTTCTGCACCATATTGGAATACATTGGTGATCTTGGTTAACGTTTGCGGAGTTCCTTGAATAGCAGTGCGTTGTAAATAGTGCAGTACACCTCGCTTACCACCCATTTCTTCACCGCCACCGGCTCTACCTGGGCCACCGTGAACCAATGTTGGAAGTGGAGAACCATGACCAGTACTTTCTTTGGCCATGTTTTCGTTCATTACCAGAATACGGCCGTTGTAAGCAGCTGTACCTAGCACAAATTCTTTGGCTAAATCGTTATCTGCTGTTGCGATAGAAGTAACCAATGAACCTTTACCCATTTTCGTTAAACGGATGGCATCTTCTACGTTCTTGTAAGGAAGAATGGTTGCAACTGGACCAAATGCCTCTAATTCGTGAACTGAAGTGTTGGTGAACGGATCTCTGTTCAACATCAATATGGGAGATAAGAATGCACCTTTGTCTTTATCTGCACCAACTACATCAAATTGATCTAAGCTACCATATACAATTTCTTGTGAGTGCGACAGCTCCAATACTTTCTCACGTACTTCTTCGCGTTGACTAGCACCAGCTAAAGCTCCCATGCGAACACCTTCTACATTTGGATCTCCAACCGTTGTTTTGGCTAATTGCTGACCTAGTGCAATCTGCACATCTTCTACCAAGCTTTCTGGAACCATGATGCGTCTGATTGCCGTACATTTTTGACCAGCCTTGGTTGTCATTTCTTTGCGAACCTCTTTAACAAAGATGTCGAACTCTGGAGTGCCTGGCTTTGCATCTTCACCCAATACAGAAGCATTCAATGAATCTGCTTCTAAGTTGAATGGAACAGAATGCTCAATTACTCGTTTGTTAGATTTTAGTTGATGACCCGTGTAAGCAGATCCTGTAAATGTTACCACGTCTTGAGATTCAACGTGATCGATGATTCCGTTTGCCGAACCACAAATTAATTGGATGCTACCTTCTGGTAGAATACCAGATGCTATAATTTCTTTTACAACAGCTTCCGTTAAAAACGATGTAACCGTAGCTGGTTTTACTACAGAAGGAACACCTGCTAACCAGTTTACAGCTACCTTTTCTAACATCCCCCAAACAGGAAAGTTGTATGCGTTTATGTGCAGGGCAACTCCTTCTTTAGGAACCATAATATGATGACCAACAAACTGACCAGATTTTGATAAGTTGATCATTTCGCCATCCACATAAAAGCGCTCATTCGGGAATTGCTTTCTCAAACTTGCATTAGAAAACAAGTTTCCGATTCCCCCTTCAATATCAATCCAGCTATCGGCACGCGTTGCTCCTGTAGCCCAACTGATTTTATAGAATTCTTCTTTTTTAGAAAGCAAGTGAAACGCCAAGGCTTTTAGCATTCTTCCACGCTCGTGGAAGGTTAATTTTCGTAGAGCTGGCCCGCCAGTTTCTCGACCGTATTGCAATACATCTGCAAAATTTACTCCTTCAGTACTTGCAGTAGCTATTTGCTCTCCGGTAATGGCATTGAACAATGGCTTGCCTTCGCCACCTCCAGTTTGCCAAGATCCTGTTATATAGTTTTCAAGTTTGCGCATATCATTCATTTGAGTGACTAAATTAATGGAATTGCATCGCTACAGAATAGGGTAGAAGTGGTTTCATTAGAATAGATTGGTGTGAACTGGGTTTAATCCTTTCTAACTTGTTCATTTTCATATTAATTGATATATTGCTAAGCCGATTCTCTCCTTAGAGAATCTCCTTAAACCTTAAAATACCCTTATGAGTAAGAGTAGCTTCATTCAGGAAGAATGGAAGCCGGTAGCTTTTCCTGGAATTCGCCCCACCGAGAAGTACGAGGTATCTAACCTCGGGAGGTTGCGCTGGTACAACGGTGCATCTGAACAGTGGGATATTATTAAACAGTATTTAGGTAACGGATATTACTACGCAGGATTTAAAATGGACGATACACGTAAGCGAAGTCGTTCGCTAAAAGCTGTTCACAGATTGGTTGCAACATCATTTGTTAGAAGACCAACGGCAAAACATCGCTTTGTTATCCACGAAAATTTTAACTTGCTAGACAATCGCGCAGATAATCTGCTTTGGGTTACAAGAAATGAGCTAACCGAGCACAACCAAATGAACCCAAGAGTTCAGGCGGCTTTAAGTAAAATTAAAGGAAAGGTTACCAATTCTAAGTTAACTGAAACACAGGTTATTCGATTAAAAAAGAAGCTCAAGAGGAGCAATAATCCACTTTATAAAATTGCCAGAGAGTTTGGCATCACCCACACTCAGTTAAACCGCATTAGACGCGGAGAAAATTGGGGACACATAGAAGTAGATTAATACTCTTCCTAAAGAGCCTATGAGGAAGTCAAAGAAGGTTGTTTCATTTATGAAGCAACCTTTTTTTGTGTTAGTTGGAGTTTGCTTTCCTATCTCCGAATGAGATAGTCCTGTCCTTCGAAGAGCATCTACCAACTAAAAAGAAAAAGCCCCAGCACTGCCGAGGCTTTTTTATTGTTCACATTAGCGTTGAGAAACACTCGTTATTGAGGAGAATAACCAGAAGTGATTTACTCTGATTTAATTATGCCTGAATTTTACCAGACGAATTTTTTCCAAATTCAATAAGACGTCTGACAACAAAACCATCGTTGTCAGAACAGTTTAAAATGATTGTGTCCCCTTCCTTTGTTAGTATTTCAACTTTATGTATTTCGCCTTTTGTTTGAATATTTGGGTCAATGAACATCGAAGTCTCTGAGATACTGTCATAATTCAGGAGTTTTAACTTCCCTGACTGAGTTGAGTACCATAATCCATTAGTTTCTATTACAAAATTGATTTGGTCTTCAATAAAGTCTACAGCAACAAGTGCTTCTGTGTTGAAGTCATTAAGTCTATTGATCTGAGATTTACTCAGACTTTTTTGAGATTTGAGTCTTGATAATTCTTCTGGGTTGCTTATTTTCTTTAAAAATCTATTTGCGTTCATTTCATAAAGCCTTTTTAAATGTTACTAATGAACTACTGGATACACCTCCACTGATCTGCCAAGCCCATAAAATTATCACCATTTTTTTCAATTTTTAAGATAACTTGTTCAAATCTGGGTTAATTGTTGCATGACCTCTAAGGGTTACTGACTTGGCACTAGAATCCATAGCCTGTTTAGAAATACTGTTTAGAATCTCTGCCATTTTAACGTTAGCTCCTTCAAAAAATGCAAGATCATAAGTGGAGCCACTTATGTCTTTACTTCCATAAATTTTTGCCCCTCCTAATAATATCTAATGGAGTACCTTCTTGTTGTTTAATACAAATTTCAAGTAATTCTTCTGATGAGGGTGATTCGTAACCTTGATTGGCTATACCTGACTTAGCTTTTTTCTTTGTAACATCATCTCCTCTTTTGAAAGTATCAAAAGTATTGCTAACACTATTTGTTGCCGGACTTGAGGCGAGTTTTGGAACACTAGCTTTGTGAGTCGATACTTTTTTGTGACTAAAAATTCAAGAGCGCCCTCATAGTTTGAGGGGGGTATAAATGAACTGTACACTTCTCTTACTTGATCCCCAACGTTTTGATTAAAGAATCGTTCTACATCATCCTCTATATATTTTACATATTCATCAATTAGAATTGTCAATTCATCAAGTGGTCTTGAAGTCCCTGGATTTTGAACCTCTTTTGCAACATAATTTACAGCATCAATACTTAAATTTAAAATGCTTGCGGCTGTATTAGTTGGTAAAGACATCAAGTTGTGTTCAAAATTGCTTAGACCCGTTTCGAAATCTTTAGCATCACCAACAGGCTTGTCAGGATGCTTATAAAACCTCATTTCAATAAAGTCCTCTGGTGGCTTGCTGTTCTGCCCGTTAGTAGGTGTACCAGTGATTTCATTATTTGTAGTTTCTTTTCCATCGAGATCGTAAAATGTGACGGGGTTATTTCCTGAATATTGGAATGACGACCAATAAGGGAATTTGTCCTTCAACGGATCAACACTAACGAACCTACATAACCAATCCGCATAATAACGAGCTCCGTAGTAGTAGAGCCCAGACTCTTTCCAGTGCGGCAG
>DIYR01000025.1 GCA_002429085.1 Flavobacteriales bacterium UBA6049 | reverse complement strand
GTGGAGCATAGCGGAGTCGAACCGCTGACCTTTTGACTGCCAGTCAAACGCTCTAGCCAACTGAGCTAATGCCCCTGAGAGGGGTGCGAATTTACTATTTTAACACTAGATTGATTTAAACTTAGGGTGATTGTTTTGTTTTCCAAACCTTGGAAAAAGACAATAGGATATTAACAATGTGTTGGTTATAACCTTTCTAGGTTTCACTCTGTTCAATTGGAAATCCAAGTTATTTTAGTCCCCGACATTCAAACTTTAATTCTATCCCAACTTTAAACTGATGCAGAACCTTCAAGTCCTTGCCGTTGAAGATGAGCGCATACATCAGGCGAACATCAAATCACTAGCTAGATCCCTCGACTTTCAGCTCACCGACATTGTTTCTGAAGTTCCTCAAGCGATTGAATCATTCAAAATGCGCAAACCAGATTTGGTATTGATGGATTTGCATTTGAATGCACAGCACGATGGATTAGAACTCGCGAAGGAGTTTAGAAATATTTACAGTGATATTCCAATCATTTTCACGACAAGCAAGCAAGATGAGGCAGGCTTTTCTGCAGTGAAAGATGCAGGAGTAGGCTTGTGTTTATCTAAACCTCTTGAAGAGGACGTATTGCGAATGAGTATCGAAAATTCGGTGCGAAGCTTGCGGGAGCAATTCAGGAAAAATGAGTTAGAAACTAGCTGGCCAGTTACAAAGCCACATAGTTTCTTTGTTAGAATAGGTAATCGATTGAAGCGTATTGAAACGCGCAAAATTGAATACATCGAAGTAGAAGAGAAATACTGTGCAATTGCCTTAGAAGGAAGGCAAATCCATGTGAAAATTGCGTTGAAGGATTTCTTGAAAAAACTTCCAGTTGACAATTTTATTAGAGTTCACAGAAATTTTGTTGTGAATGCAGATTTCATTCAATCTATTCAATTAAACGAAAATGTTGTGGTACTAGACTCTAAAGAAGTACCAGTTAGTAGAACTTACAAAGAAGATTTGATCGATAGATTAAACTTACTGTAGAATAATATTTTGTACGATTCAGGAATCAGGATTTTGAACATGTTATTGTTGGAAATCCTGATTTTTATTTAGAGCCTCTTATTCAAGAACTTCTTTCTTTGCTCATGTTGCAAATTGCCGTGTTCCAGTATCTGGAAACGTTTAAATGAAAGTCATGTTCTCTTACCTAAAAACTAACATAACAGTATTAGCTGTTTGCCTTAGCCTATTCTCTTTTGGACAAACTCAATTGTATTTGGAAGACTTTACTGGTCAAGATGGTAAAGGTTTTAATGGTTTAACAACCGATACCTCTGGTGTAAGTTGGACTATAGACACGAATTTATATTCTAACTTCTCAACAGATCCTAACAACAAGTTTGTCGTATCTAAAAACAGCCGGTTTGAGTGTAAAAATCAAGATGGTTATGCCTATTGGTTGTCGTCAGTAGTAGATGCCAATCCAATTGGCTCAAACTATGAGAGGTATGTGGTATCTGTTGATATTATTGAAAATACTGGGTCATTAGAAGTTGATTCTGATACTATTCGAGCTGAATACTCTGTAAACGGTTCAGGTACTTGGGTTACATTCTCTAAAAATGGTGAAATTGCTGGGGAAGTACCCAGTGGGGGTGTAGTTGCAAGCTCATTAATAACAGGAGGTCCAGTTACTAGTATTCAAATTAGGGTGACCTCTCATTTACAAGGAGGTTCTGCTGAAAGACATCTATGGGATAACATTGCTGTATATGGTTACGAAGCTGGAGATGTAAGTGCAGTTGAGAATGATTCAGTTATTAGTTGTTTAACAGGAGAGGTTGATTTGAGTTGGGATAAGCATGTGAGTCATGTGAATAGTACTGATGAGATTCTAGTTTTTATAAAGCAAGGTTCGGCCGTGAATCTGGGGGTTCCAACCAATGCTGCTTCAACTTATACTGCCTCCACTACATTTGGTTCAGGAACTGCGTATGAAAATGATGCTTCAGCTTATTGTGTCTATAGCGGAGATGGATCTAATGTTACCATTACAGGTTTAACTGCTGGACAAACGTATCATTATTTGATTTACAATACTTATGGATCACCTACAGGGTATAGTACAGATGTTACGAATTCAGTTGCTGTTAATGCATCTGTAGAAAATGTTCCTAATGTCACATTAATAGCTGCTGGAACTGAAATAGCTAGTTCATGGACAAGTCCAGTTTCTTGTCACGATGGATTTATTGTAGCTATCAATACGAATTCAATTTCGGGAGTTCCTGCTGGAACGTACTCAGTAAATTCTACAGATTACACAGATGCCACCAACCCTACATTATCAGATGGTTCAGTTGTAGTTTATAGTGGTACAGGTAACTCTGTTACGATAGATGGTTTAACAACGGAAACAGAGTACTATGTAAAGGTGTTTTCTTACTACCTAACCAATTACTCTTCAGGTAATGAAGAGATGGTGAATTCTGGAGTAAATCCTGTTGCTGGGGATTTCATTATAACTGAAGCAACAGATGGTAATAATGGATTTCTATCATATATGGAGTTGTATAATCTTACCGATCAGACACTGTTAATGAGTACTTGCAAGGTGGTAGAGCTTGACGCATCAAACTCTGTGACAAGGATTTTTGATATTGGTACGGAAGGTTCTGGAGATCTCACTATGGAACCACATGGTTTTTATGTAATGGCAAAGAATGCAGATTTAGCAGCGTTTGAAGCTAGTTATGGAGCACTTCCTGCAAATGCTAACTATAGAACATCGTCTAATCAATTAAGACCAAATAAAGAAAATATACATTGGAGAGTTCGTTGTGGAGGTACGCCTAACTCTGATGATGGAGTAATAGTAGATGATATTGGGGGAGCAATAAAAGGCCAGGCTAGAGCTTACCAATATCCAAAAGGTAATTGGATTAGAACGTCAGATAAGAACCCATTGAATCCAGGTTCTTTTGGAGATGAGGATGATCCTACTATTAACGCAGACATGGCTTATAACGGAGAGTGGAGAGGTGGAACACCAAGCACTAGTACAGGAAGTCAAACAGCAGTAGTTTCTTATGGTACAGCCATTTTTACTTCAAACGCCTCATTAGATTCTATAGAGGTAAGGACTGATGCTAGTATTTCTATTTCAAGTAATGCAACCCTTACCATTGGAAAAGATGTTGTAAACAATGGAGTAGTCACGATTGAAAGCGGTTCGTCTTTGCTTCAGACACAAACAGCAGACAATAATTCGGGTTCGGGTTCTTACCAAATTCAACGAAATACAGGGACATTAGTAGACGATACTCGATACCAGTTTTGGTCTTCGCCTGTAACAAGTGCCACCATGGGGGGAGTTTTTTCAGGTTCTAACGCATCAGATTTCTACTATTTTGATGAGGGAGCAACTAATACTTGGGCAAGTCAGGCGAATGGGGCAATAATGACACCGGGTAGAGGGTATATTACAACTGGAACGGTAGAGATAAGCGGATCCGAAGAAACAAGGTCTTTTGAAGGGCAAGTAAACAATGGAACTGTTTCTCTTAGCACTTCAGCTGTTTCAAGTGGTGAATATATCTTGGTTGGTAACCCTTACCCAAGTGCAATTAGTAACGCCTCTTTTGTTGCTGATAACTCTGGAATTGATGGAACTTTATGGTTTTGGAATCATTCTACTCCTGAAAACGGAGGCGTTAATTCGGATGCTGATTATGCTACTTGGACCGGAGTTGGTTCAACAGGAGGAAATTCTTCAGAAAACCCGGATGATTATATTCAAAGTTGTCAAGGTTTTTTCGTTAAGTCGAGTTCAGCTAATCCAACAATTTCATTTCAAAATGATCAGCGTGTAGAAAGTAATAATACTCAGTTCTTCAAAACTAGTTCGGGTGAAAAGCATCGAATTTGGTTGAATTTAATGAATGATCAAAGCGACTATAATCAAATTTTAGTTGGATTCATGGATGGAGCAACAGACGATGTAGATCAGGGGTTAGATGGAGAAAAGTTTAAAGCTCACCCTAGAATTTCATTCTATTCAATTCTTAACATGAATCATTATAGTATTCAAGGAGTTTCTAAGGTCGAAGAGAATGAAACCAAAATCATTCCACTTGGAATAGATGCATGGGTACCAGGTACCTATAAGATTTCATTAGATTCATTAGATCAATGGCCAGATTTGTACCATGCATTTTTGCTTGATACCAAGCTAGATTCTTCAATTAACTTAAGAAGTAGTAAATCGTACTCATTTGAAGTTGATTCAGCGATGATGTTAAGCGATCGATTCTTATTGGTGGTAAATCATGAAGAAGATCAAACAACTAGTACGAGCATTGAAGAAGAAGTCTTCGAAAAGGAACTGTATCAAATAATTCAAACGCCAGAAGAATTGGTCATAAGAGTAGTTAAAGGACACTATTCTCTTGATGAAATTACGGTGTCAGATGTATCAGGAAGAGTAGTGAAAAGTTGGAATCAATCAACACGTCAGATTCGTATTTCTACCTCAAATTGGAAAAATGGTATCTATATAATCTCGGGCCAAACTTCTGGTGGAACACCAATTCAGAAGAAGATTGTGAAGATGTAATGTATTTCATGGTCAAATTTTGACCACTTATACCCTTCAAAGGATGATGAGTTAAAGGTAGCCTCAAATTGTCGCACATTTGGCTCAACCAAAAAGGGGTAGAAGGT
>DIYR01000187.1 GCA_002429085.1 Flavobacteriales bacterium UBA6049 | reverse complement strand
AGTTACTCGTTGAACACAAGATTTGGTTTGAAAAACACCTAGATGAAGATGATGAAAAACGACCAATCTGGTTTGCTGTAGAGCGCGGTGAAATGGAAATAGTTAAACGATTAAATCATTTAGCGCTAGGAAAGTATCGAGATAAATTTATTCCTTCAACTGGTTTAAGATGGGTAGTTTTTATACTATCAGCAATTATTGTGACGCTTATGATTATGGGAATTATTAAGAATGGATTTCACTAAATTCGCATTTATGCTACACAGAATTATATTCACCATCGTACTGTTCTTTTCTATTGTCAATTTGCAAGCTCAGGAGAGGGTAATTACAGCAGGTATTCAATTCAAGCCGATGCTACCTCCAGGTTTTTTTAATGCAGAATCTGCAGAAGAGATAGCAGATGGCGTTAACTTCAAAACTGATCAAAGATTCGGTTACGCGGCAGGGATGGTGATTCGATGGGGATTAACGCGAACTATTAGCCTTGAAACAGGAATTAATTATGTAAGAAGAAATTTCAGAATTACGATTGATAGCCTCAATAGTGCTTACGAGCAAGAGATTGACTACGGAATTATTGGGTATGAAATACCAATTACTGGTTTGATTTATGTGCAGTTGAGTAATGAATGGTTCATGAATGCGGCATTTGGAGCTAGTATTGATCTGTTTCCTAGAGACTTTTATGCAGATGCTAGTGGAGATCAACGATGGATACATGAAACAGTACGCGAGTCTTGGATTCAAGTGGCAGGATTAGCAAACCTTGGGTTCGAATATAGAACAGAAGAAAGCGGTTACTTCTCTATTGGGTCATCGTATCATCAACCATTTACAGATATGTATCAGAGTAAAATTGGCCGTGATGATGCCAGAAATGCAACTGTGATTCTTCCTGTTAACGGTTCTTATTTAACTCTTGATTTCCGTTATTTCTTCCATGAAGATCCTCAAAAAAAGAAGCGGAAGAAAAAGAAAAATAAGAAATAGAGTTAGTCAATAAAATTTCTGTAATGGTCGTAAATTGAATAGATGTTACGTACATATGCAGAAGGCTCAGTTCCTCTACAATATCCGTGTTTTACCACCTCATCTGTGTAGTATTTAGGGTGTGATTTTTGTAAAATCATTTGCTCCACATTTCCGTGCCAAACGTTAGGATTCAATTGATACTTCTGAGCTAGCCGCCTTGCATCTTTTACATGTCCTAATCCAGCGTTGTAGCTTGCAAGTGAAAAAGCAACGGCTTGAATAGAATCGTTTGATAGCTCACTTATCCAGTAGCTATACAACCAATTTAAATAACTGGTTCCAACATGTATGTTTTGTTCAGGATCTGCTAATCCTACAGAATCAACACCATATTTTTGTGCAGTTTCTGGCATTACTTGCATTAACCCTTTGGCACCAGTCCAAGAAACAGCCTCAGGATCAAAGTGGGATTCTTGATAAATTACAGATGCTAACAAAGGCCATGGCCAGTTCATTTTTTCTGCATACTTCTGAATAACATCATCGTATTCAGAAATATGACCGCCCTCTTGTAGATTGAAGTCACTTTTAGCTTTGTAATTAGATTGTTTAGCCCACTTAAAATACTTGTTGTAGATATATGCGTACTCAGATTTAGAGCTCTTATTGCTCATCCAGGCATTAATCGTGTCGTTTAAATTTTCGGCATGCAATGGTAAAGCCCATGCTATTTGTTGACTAAATGAAATAGGTGTTTTAGTATCAATGTTTGGATGAAAAGCTCTGTAAAATCTAGCCACGTTCTCATCTGCTACCGAAAACGGGATACTGTCAGAAGCGATCAATGCCATTACACTATCAGCATCTATATTACCGTCAAGCGAATGAATAGAAATGGAATCACCTAATTCGCTTTCAAGATTTACCAATCGTTGATGAAATGATGTGTTTAATGGAACGTATACATCCTTACTAGCCAAATCAAGTACATCACGAACCAGTGATTTTTCGAGTTGTTCATAGGTCATTTTACGCCAATTAGGAGGTTTCCTTTGCAAAAGCATTTGACGAGTTTTAATGTGAGGTAAGGTAAACCGCACTTGTTCTTTGCGTTCTTGGGTAACGGTTAAATTAGCAGCTGCAATATCACCAGCACCAGCGTTTAAACTGTCTAAAATATTGTCTACAGCCATGATCTTAATCTCTAAGGCTACACCTAATTCTTGGGCGAATAAAGACAATAGCTCATACTCATAACCCATTGGCTGGCCTTTGTAAATAAAGTAAGATGTTGCTGTATTATCTGTTAAAGCAATAATTTTACCTCTTGCAATAATGGAATCTAAATTCCCAAATGCAGGTATAGTTACAGCTACCTCTTCTTCTTGTTGCTCTGGAGGAGCAGATGAGGTGCTACAAGCATAGATTAGTAGAAGAAATGGTATGATTTTTCTCATGGGCTAAAGCGTTACCCGAGTAACCGTACAATTAGGTAAAATAACCCAAATACAGCTACAATGCCTGCGACAACTTTCCAAACACCTTTCGATAGATTTGGCGTCATCAACACATCTTTTCGGTATGCTAATGCGATGAAAATTACGAAAACCACAAAAAATATCCCAGCGAAAATGAGTTGATTGTCTGAAAAAGCCATATTCCTTAATATCTCAATTACTTTGAAACGATTGCGAAAATAGAAAGTTCTAGCGCATCAAGTGTTTTGATTCCACATTGGTTTCATCTCTATGATTTCGGTATATCGTGAGCAATCTTCGTCATGTGCTCCAGGAAAAAATCCGGTGCTCATTAAGAACTCGTTTACTATTTCTCCTCCTGTGAATTTGAATGTTTTCTTGAACAATTTTATCCAATCGGTTTTCTCCTTTGGATGATGAAGCACTAACCAATTGTAGAAACTACCATGCTCTTTGCTCAATTCTAAAATCACATTAGCATTATAGATGGCTGCATTAACTTTTAGCTTATTTCTAATAATACCAGGGTTAGCTAATAAACGAGTGCGATCTTCTTCTGAATAGGCGGCTACAACTTTTACTGAAAAATCACTGTAAGCTGCTTTTAGCGTTTCCCTTTTTTTCAAGATAATATCCCAACTTAAACCTGCTTGATTAATCTCTAACAATAGTTGTTCAAATAGTTCATCATCAGAAGTTCTGGGAACTCCATGTTCTTTATCATGATGAATTCTATGAGGGTTATCAAGAGGTAATGCACGGGCATAAGAGCAATAAGAAGCCATATCTTCATGTTTTCGTACCATAACAATGGTACAAATTCAAAAGCTTCTATACTTTCACAACATGAAGAAGACAGTACTTTTCATGTTGGCAATAGTAGGATTGCTTGCTTGCGAAGATGAAGATCAGGAACCATTAACAAATACTTCTAGAGCCAATGAAGTGCCTCCTGCAACATGGGCGGCTATTACAGAATTTGATGTTGCCCGCGAAGTTATTCAATGGGCAGAGGCTCCAGAGATAAATCAACAGATAGAAAATGCTTTCTATTTAAGAGAAGGAAGCGTTGTAAGTGTTGATTCTATTTTACACGATTCTTTGCCAGATACAACATACATAAGAGTAACAATGAATACTGTAGAAGGAAGAGATCAACGAGTTCGTAGTGGAAATTTAACTGTTATGTCTTTTGCAAATTGGATTGATACCATTTCAAATGAATTTACCGTAACCCTAAATAACTGGTTGGTAGATGAAACGTTGATCAATGGGGTGTTTACTTTAATTCCATCAATTGTAACAGATAGCACTTCGTTTACATGGAGAGCAGAAAACGTTAGCTTAACCACTGCTAATACAGCTTACAGTGTGTCTGTTAAAAATGGAATCAACTTTATACAACTTGTAGGAAATCCAACCGAGTGGATGCAAGATAGCACCTCTAAAATGAATCATGTGTATTGGGTAAATGGAACAGTTAAGGGATATTACTCTAGTGGTGAGTATAATGCGATCTACTCAGATACGATGCTTTTTAATTATTCATGTATTTATCCGCAACAGGGTAAATTAGTGGTGCTAGAACCATCAAAAACAACAGTACAAATAGATCGAGATAATACCTGTTCAGCTAACTACGTATGGACGTTAGATCAGATTACTGGAACAGGAACTTTTAAGTAGAAATTATGGCAAAGAAAACTATCAATAAGAAGAGTTTAGCTTTTCTTGAATCTTATATCAATACAGCTTCACCTACAGGTTTTGAAGAAGCGGGACAACGCAAGTGGTTAGATTATATCAAGCCGTATGTTGACGATTATTTTACCGATAGGTATGGAACCGTGGTAGGTGTAATTAATCCAGAAGCTGAGTACAAAGTAGTGATTGAGGCACATGCTGATGAAATTAGTTGGTTTGTTCACTACATCTCTCCCGATGGTTTGATTTACGTACGTAGAAATGGAGGGAGTGATCACCAAATTGCTCCTAGTAAGAAGGTAAATATTCATACAGATAATGGAATTATAAAAGCTGTTTTTGGGTGGCCTGCCATTCATACACGCCAAGGAGGAAAAGAGCAAGCTCCAACTCTCAATAATATCTTTTTAGACTGCGGATGTACAAGTAAAGAAGAGGTAGAGAAATTGGGGGTACATGTAGGTTGTGTAATTACTTACGAAGATGAGTTCTCTATTTTGAATGATCGTTACTATATGGGGCGTGCTTTAGACAATCGTATTGGCGGATTTATGATTGCTGAGGTTGCACGGTT
>DIYR01000099.1 GCA_002429085.1 Flavobacteriales bacterium UBA6049 | reverse complement strand
ACCTGCTGCGGGTAAGTGTTGGATATACCTCTGCAGATAATACTGCGTTTTTTCCCGCTCAGTTGGAGTTGGTAATGCTACTGTTTTAAACACGCGCGGACTAACGCGTTGCATCATGGTTTTGATTACCCCACCTTTTCCGGCTGCATCGCGCCCCTCGAAAACAATAACTATACGTGCTCCAGTATGCTTAACCCATCGTTGCAAGAAACTTAGCTCTACCTGCAACTTTCTGAGCTCTTCTTCATACTTCTCTTCTGTAATATTCTTCTTTACTTGGCCCATAACCGAAAAGTACAGAACTTTATGAAAGGTCCGTCACTAAATCGATACCAACTGGACAATGATCTGAGCCCATATAATCGTTCAATATACAAGCTTCTTTTACTCTAGGAACTAACTTTTGGCTTGCCAAGAAATAGTCAATTCTCCATCCTATATTCTTCGCTCTTGCTCCTGCGCGATAACTCCACCAAGAGTACTTAATTGTTTCTGGATGGTGTAACCTGAACGTATCAACATATCCAGCATCAATATATGCATCTATCCCTGCAATTTCTTGTTCTGTAAAACCTGCTGAACGATTGTAGTTTGCTTTTGGTCTTGCTAAATCAATGGGTCTATGCGCCACGTTTAAATCACCACAAAGAAGAACTGGTTTTGTTTTTTCTAACTCCTGCATGTAGGTTAATAAGGCTTTATCCCAAGTTTGTCGATATTCTAATCTAGCCAGTTCACTACCTGAATTAGGTACATAAGTATTAACTAAGTAAAACGATTGGAACTCGGCCGTGATCACTCTCCCTTCTTGATCGTGTTCTTCGATGCCGATATCATAACTTACATTAATTGGCTCTGTTTTGGAAAGGATGGCCGTCCCAGAATACCCTTTTCTTATTGCCGAATTTGAATATACATGGTAACCTTCTAAATCTGCCAGTGCTTCTATTACCTGATTGTCTTGGGCCTTTGTTTCTTGCAAACCAATCACATCAGCGTCCAATTTGTGTATCAGTTCAATAAATCCCTTCTTCTGTATAGCACGAATGCCATTCACATTCCATGAAATAAGTTTCATATAGCAACGATAATTCTGTTATTGAGGATTGGCAGTCAGTAAGTAGTACTCATTATAAAAGCGGTTAACACATAAGTAGAACAAAAGTTATTCTACTAAAGCAATTCATAAATATAATTCAACGAAACTCTTTATCTCCTAAACAACTGACAGTTAGATTCTAATCCAAAACTAAACAGTTAAAAACTTTATAGAAAAAAAAACCCAGTCTTTTTCGGACTGGGCTTTAATATAATTTGATTTTAAATTACGCCATTGCGCTATCTAACTTAGCTGCTAGGTCTCCTTTTGTAGTTGCTCCAACTTGCTTGTCAACTACTTCACCATTCTTAATGTAAAGGATTGTTGGGATGCTACGAATACCAAATTTCGCTGCAACGTTTGGATTCTCATCTACATTTACCTTACCTACGACAGCTTTACCTTCATAATCTGAAGCTAATTCTTCTACTAATGGACCTACCATTCTACATGGACCACACCATTCAGCCCAAAAATCTACTAAAACTGCTTTATCCGAATTCATTACAACTTCTTCAAAGTTGCTATCAGTTATTTCTAATGCCATGATTACTGCTCTTGATTGTTAATACGATTTCAAATGTAATACCCTAAAACCAAACTTTGTTGTTAGGCACACGTCAATTATTGCGATTTATTCACGACAAATAAACGTTGATGAATAAACAGTTGTTTACTTTTTAACATAACAATTTCGAACACCTCTATTAATTGTATTAATACAAAAAAAGAAAGCCGTCTATCATAATAGACGACTCTCTATCCTCGCTTTCAAATTAGTTTTTCTTCAAAAATTTCAACACTTCAAACGATCCGTCTACATACTGAATCTGAACAAAGTTTAGACCTGACCCTAGTTCTGACACATCTATTTGAACATCTTTTGAACGAAGAACTTGTCTTCCTACTCCATCTAGAACATTCACTTCTAGAATCTGCTTTTCAGCTATTATTCTGATTTCAGAACTAGCTGGGTTTGGAGCAACATATGCACTTGAAGCAGAAACAAATGCTCCCTGTTGATTAGAAATAAGATTAGCAGATTCGCTTACAACTTCAGTACTTCCACCTGTAGCCATTTTAGAAGACATAGGATTACAATCTTCAATGTACATCCAAGCTTGCTGAGCTGTAGGTACTTCATTAGTCACCCACCATTTACTCTCATAAATCTCCCCATTGTAAAATACTCGAATTCCCGCGGTAGCATATACTGTATTTGTATCCCATACTTCATAACCACAACTTGCCGTTAAATCTGGACCATTACCACAATAAGATATAAACAACCAAACACTATTAGCTCCTGGCACATCAGATGCTGCCGCATACCATTGGTTTTCATAGATTCTATTGTTGTAAGAAACTTGAGTACCAGACGTTGCATATACTTGTGCTTGCCATGCTGTAGCGCTACAACTAGAAGATGCTGTATCAACAACTACCGAGAAAACAGATTGGGCTGTTGACGTAGCATTATCATCATCTATTACAGAAATACTCAATGTCTGAGTCCCAAATGCACTTGGAGTATAACTTCCTGAATATGTTGATCCATTTACTGTTAAGGCTACAACTGATCCGTTTACTGTTGCAGAAGCTGATTGAATCGTTCCGTCAACATCTGTTGCATCAAACGAAATAGATACTGCACCTAAACTAGCTTGGTTGATTGCACTTCCGTTAGAAGGGATAATTACAGAAACTACTGGCGCTTGATTAGCTGCTGGTTCAACCACTGTAAATGATGCTTGAGCAGAACTAGAAGCATTATCATTATCTACTGCATTGATCGATAATTGATGAGCTCCATATACACTTGGCGTGTAAGTTCCAGAATAAGAACTACCTGTGTTAGTCAATACAACTGCAGTACCATTAACATCTGCGCTTACTGATTGAAGAGATCCGTCAGAATCATCAGCTGTGAATGAAATTGAGATTGGAGAGAACGTAGATTGCGTAAATGATGATCCTCCAACTGGAACAACAGCACTAATTACAGGAGCATTATTCGTTGGAGTTGTTGTATCAACACCACAAGTTTTCACATACTCCCACACTTGACTAGCATCTGGAATATCATTTTGGGTCCACCACTTATTTGAGTATAACTTATTATCGTATACAACTTCTTGTCCAGCCGCAGCGTACACATCGTTCGCAGACCATGCAGCAACACCTTCACAACCTGTTGCATTTGTTGCATCAATCAAAGTAACCGTAATAACATCTGTGATAGAATTCACTCCTTCCTGAGCACTTGCTGTAAGTGTGTAACTTCCGAACGCTGTTGGAACCCAACTTCCAGTAGAACCATTAAAAGTAGTGCCAGAAACGCTCATTTGAATATTTGTCAAAACGTTGTTTGGATCTGAAACGGTTACTCCTAATGGAATAGCATCTCCCAATAGAATGGCAATCGTATCTCCATCATTTGGTGTGTTGAATGCGATACCTGTAACGGTGTTACACTCGTTTACATCTATTTGGAATGGTGACATATTTGCACACCCTAACTCTGTTGGGTTATCAGACCCATCTAGCGCCATACCGATTCCAATAATATCTGTGTAACGATCGAAATGACCAATTCTGCCAACAACTTTAGCTGACTCAGTTCCTGAATTACACTCAATAGCTGGATTGATAATATTTACTGTAGCACCAAAGCCTGGCACAATACCAGCAGCTACTTGAGCTGGAGAAGGTTGCCAGTTTTCTACCATAACATCATGAGCCGAAGGCTTAGGGTATTGTGGTGTCATCCAGAACCAAATTGCAGTTTGAAATGCAATTGCGCCATCTAACAGTACATTCTCAGGGTTATCTAATAACACTTGTTTATCTCCGTACAAGAATGCACTTACCTGACCATAATTCGTATTCCAGCTTAACTGAATTGGTCCTCTTCCGTGATATGATTTACCTGGTGTTGGAGGATACAATGTACTTCCTGCATCAACATATCCTACATTACTACTATTACTGTAGCCTTGCTCTTCGTTAAAGTACAAACCATAAGCATACTGCCCACCTGGAGCTGTTGGCCATCCTCCGGTTGTTTCTTGAGAAATGTTAGCCAAGAATGCCATAATTTCTCTTTGCTGATTTTCTAACGTTCCATCATTACCAAATGAACCGTAATCCACTTCTTTGGTAATAATAGATGCACTGCTTGTTGCAAAACCAGCATCTTCTCTAATTACAACTTGATTCAAAGTTGTTTTATCTACACGAGTAATTTTGTAAGTACTAGTACCACATCTTCTTTCAAAAATGATTTTGATATTAGCCATTCGATCAATCGCTTCAACAAAATTATCGTAACTGTAAAAATCACCTGTTCCTGCATTATTTGTACCTACTCCAAAACGATGAGGGAAAAACTGATCCCACATAGTTGAACTAATTACATGTGAGATTCTATTTACCACCGAGTCGTTAGAAATAACAAGTGTGTAAGACTCAGTGGAAGTTGCCGCATCATCATCTGTCGCTTCAACATCAATTACATAGTTTCCGTATGCACTAGGCACCAAATCGTACGTATATACATTACCATTTTGAGCAAAAGCAACTGATTGTCCATTTACTTGAAATGAAGTACTTGCAATAGTTCCATCAGTGTCTTCTATTTCAATTGACACTGGAATAGTTGATAATGAACTTTGAGAAATTGTTGTTTGAGCTGGTGTAGATAGAGCGATAGAAGGAGCCGAGTTAGCTGGAACGAAATTC
>DIYR01000197.1 GCA_002429085.1 Flavobacteriales bacterium UBA6049 | reverse complement strand
CTTGTTTCCAAGCTATATACTTCTGTTTTGCAAGATGTTCTTCATTTCTTCGCACAATCTTGGCATTTTTAGCTAGTACTTTATTGATAGTCCTTTGATGCTTATTGTTTCTATTATCAAACTTTCTTATGTATTGCTCATACTTAGATCTTACTGAAACAGTGTTTCTCAACTCATCGTCCATTAGAGATGATATATATGCTAAGGCTACTAGTTCTTGAACCCTTCCTTCAGTATCTTTTAACTTAATTACGAATTCGTTTTCCTGTTTATGTTCTATCCTAATATCGCAGTAGACTTTACGAGAAATTAGGTTTTTTCTTAAAGTTTTTCGCTTATGATCAACTAACTCAAAGTATACATTTCGGAATACAGTTAGTTCAGGAAAATCTCTAGAGGGTGCCGTTATCTGAACTATTGCTTTTTGTTTCCAATCATCTGAAATAGCATCTCTACGAACCTTGGTTAGTTTAATTGTTGGTTCATACTTAGCGTAGCGATAATTCACTTTACGGATAGGAAGTTCTTCATCGTAGTAAGAAATATCATCTCTCTGTTTTTGGTTCAAATAGTCAACACTATAAAACCTATTATCTAAACTATTATCATCGATATCATTGACTATTCCAAATGCTCCAGAAAGTCTGTACTCTCTATATGCATAATATGCTGGTGTAAGAGCAAGACTATCTATCTGTACATTATTTGCTCTCATGACATTTGAATCTCCTATTTGCTCCCAACTATCTAACTCTGTGGTTTTTGCAAATTGACTATAGTTATTCTCTTTTTGATCAGAGATGATGTTTACTTCAATGATTTTATCCTCTTTTACATAAACTGGTTCTCCATTAGCACTGAAGTTAATTTCGAACATTCCTGCGGACTCCATCACTTGCTCTGAATTAGCATTTACTTTCATAGATATGCCACTTAGGGCAATTGTTACCGGATCGTTAAACTCTCGATAATCAACTTGTACCGAACCTAAAACAACGTTGCCTTCATTATCTACAAATGCATTATCCGGAACGTTAATGTATGTTCCTGAAGGAAGAAGAAGTGCACTAGACTCTTGTGTTGAGATCAGAAAACTTTGCTTACGTACCAATGAGTCTGAAACAAGTGGATTTACAAAAGGAAATGCTTCATAATTTGCTTTTAATGCAGGGTCTGGATATGTATAGCGATTTTCTAATACTTCAACTAAAGAGTTCGGATACACATCATAAAATGAATAAATGAACTCATCAGATGGTTCGTTTTCTGCATAATACTCTACTCGAATAAATCGATCGTTCTGAAATAAGTTTATGAATTCTACACCTAACTTTGTTAGGATGAAATTCTCACCCTCTCCATCACCAGTTTGTACAAACCTTAGATCAGTTAGTAAACGAAGAGTATCCAAATTTCTTGGAACTACCTGATCAGCATCAATATAGATCACAAGTTTATTTACGGGAAAAGATGATAACCCTTCAATTACTTGTTCCAACTTCCAAGAATGAGCACTAGCCTGGATCTCTACATAGTTCAATGATTTAAGAATCGCTGAGTACCTTTCTAACAATAATGGTTGATCTTTATTAAGATCAATGAAAAGTGCTTTACAGCTTTTCAATCGTGGTAGCTCTTCTGTTGTTTTCACATCCATTTGTTGTGAATATGATCTAAAACAACAGCTCAATACAGTAAAGAGGATGATTAGACGAAGAAACATACATTGAAATATTTATTATTAATTAAACTTCAATAACAAATATTTTATTGTATTCAACTTTAATGCCACCGCTAATTCCAGAAAAATTCTAAACTAAGGAGTTCCATAGTTCCCACGTCAGATCAACGATCTATTCCAAAACCAATATCAAATCATCTTGGTTAACCATTTCGCCATTACCAAGTACAATTTGCTTTACAGTACCAGATTTAAGTGCTAAAACGGTGTTTTCCATTTTCATGGCTTCCACCACAAACAACGGATCATTCTTCTCAATTGCATCTCCTATGGCTACATTCAATTGAACTAGTTTACCAGGTAGCGGAGCTCCAATTTCATTCTCATTTGCAGCATCTACTTTTTGGTTTTCTTTCACCTGAATATTCAATGACTTATCAAGCACCTGAATCGATCTGTTCTGTCCATTCACTTTAAAGAAAATGGTCCGGTATCCCTCATGGTTTGGAGTACCAACTGATAATAACTTTATCAACAAGGTTTTACCAGGAGCAAGATTTACCATAATCTCTTCGTGTAACTCCATCCCGTAGAAGTAATTTTTGGTAGGAACGTTAGAAACATCGCCATACTTCTTGAAGCCTTCTAACGCTTCTTCATAAACCTTTGGATAAAGAATATACGAGAGGAAATCTTCCTCTTCTAAAGGTCTCACAAAACCTTCGTTATACTTTTCTACAAAAGCTTTAAATTCTGTATCAAAGTCAACTGGTTTTAAGTGCTCGTTTGGTCTATTGGTATATGGTTGAACCTCTTTTAAAATGATTTTTTGCAACTCTTTCGGAAATCCTCCTACTGGCTGACCTAAATCTCCTTTAAAGAAATTGATAACCGATTCAGGGAAAGAAATTTCTTCTCCCTTTTGCATTACATCTTCAGGAGTCAAGTTATTCGCCACCATAAAAATGGCCATATCTCCCACTACTTTTGAGCTTGGAGTAACTTTTACAATATCTCCAAACATCTCGTTAACTGCACCATACATTGTGGTTACCTCTGTAAAACGATCTCCTAAACCAACAGCATTTACTTGTGGGCGGAGATTTGAATACTGTCCACCTGGTATTTCGTGCTTATAAACCTCAGCTGTACCTGCCTTTAAACCAGATTCGAATGGATAGTAATATCCTCTAACATCTTCCCAATACCTTGAATACTGGTTCAAGTAATCCATGTCAAACTCATGGTGGCGTTCTTGGTACTTGGTCATCTCAACCGCAGCATTAAAGTTGGGTTGCGAAGTCAATCCAGATAATCCTCCAAGAGCTACATCAATTACGTCTACACCTGCCTCAACAGCCTTAATGTACGTGGCAATCTGTGCAGAAGAGGTATCATGTGTATGTAAATGAATTGGCAAGTTTACCGCATCTTTCAGGGCTAACACCAGTTCTTGAGCTGCATACGGCTTTAGAAGGCCAGCCATGTCTTTAATAGCTATGATGTGCGCCCCGGCACTCTCTAAGTCTTTGGCCAATTGTACATAGTATTCTAGTGTGTACTTTGTTTTTGATGGGTCAAGAATATCGCCTGTATAACTAACAGCTGCTTCTGCCAAAGACCCAGTTTTTTCACGAACATATTTAATGCTAGGCTCCATGGATTTTACCCAATTTAGAGAATCGAAAATTCTGAAAATATCTATTCCATTTTCGGCAGATTTAACGATGAATTTCTCTATAACATTGTCTGGATAAGATGTATACCCAACGGCATTTGAACTTCTCAACAACATCTGTAATAAGATGTTTGGGATAGCTTCTCGCAAGTCTCTAAGGCGTTTCCAAGGATTCTCGTTTAAGAAGCGTAAACACACATCAAAGGTAGCTCCACCCCACACTTCCATACTGAAGGTATTTGGGTGATTCTTTGCAAAACTCTCTGCTACCTTTAACATATCATAGCTACGCATTCTAGTAGCTAACAACGATTGATGTGCATCTCTGAAAGTTGTATCTGTGTAATGTATCTTAGTCTCGTTCTTTAACCAAGCAGCAAAACCATCTGGCCCCAGTTTATTCAGTAAATCTTTAGTCCCTTCTGGATAAGTGCTAAACTCATCAAACCGAGGCACTTTTGGCTTTCGAAACTCTCTTCCTTCGTCTATAAATTTAACATCTGGATGTCCATTAACAATAACATCTCCTATGAAGCTAATGAGCTTGGTGGCTCGATCTTTTGACAAGTCAAAATCGAAAAGTTCTGGCAACTCGGCAATGAAATTCACATGAACTTCTCCTTCTCTAAACTGTGGATGATTAATTACGTTTTGTAGGAACTTGATATTGGTTTTTACTCCTCTGATTCTGAACTCTTTTAGTGCTCTTGTCATTTTACGAATGGCACCATCTAAGGTTCTACCTGTAGTAGAAACTTTTACAAGCATCGAATCAAAGAATGGGCTAATTCTAACCCCCTGATAAACAGAACCCTCATCTAAACGAACTCCATTACCTCCTGCGTTTCTATAAGTGGTTAAAACTCCATAATCTGGGGTAAAGTTATCTTGGGGATCTTCTGTGGTAATACGGCACTGCATTGCAAAACCATTACAGTAGATTTGATCTTGCCCGAAGATCTTTATCTGATTATCCTCTAACCGATAATTACCAGCAATGAAGATTTGTGTTTTAATCAGATCAATGCCTGTAACAATTTCAGTTACGGTATGCTCGACCTGAATACGAGGATTCACTTCTAAGAAATAAATCTCGCCATCTTGACTCACCAAGAATTCCACCGTACCCACGTTGTTGTAATCAACAGCATGAGCAATCTTAAGTGCATAAGCATAGAGTTTATCTTTTATTTCTTGAGCCAAATTGTACGCAGGAGCTACTTCTACAACTTTCTGATGTCTTCTTTGTGTAGAACAATCTCGTTCGTACAGATGACGAATGTTGCCATGATTATCTGCTACAATCTGAACTTCAATGTGTTTTGGATTTTCCACATACTTCTCAATAAACATCGTATCGTCTCCAAAGCCTTTTAATGCTTCGCTTTTGGCAGCTTCGAAAAATGCATCTACATCATTATCTGATCTGAGCACGCGCATTCCTCTTCCCCCACCACCAGATGCAGCCTTGAGCATTACTGGAAAACCAATTTTGTTCGCTTCTTCTTTAGCTACTGCTAGACTTGATAGTAGCTGCGTATTGCTATTAATTACTGGCACATCAACCGAACGAGCAATATTCTTTGCAGTTATCTTATCACCTAAACCTTCTATAACTTCTGATCTAGGCCCAATGAACACGATATCGTTTAACTCGCATTGCTTAGCAAACTCTTTATTTTCTGACAAAAAACCATATCCAGGGTGTATGGCATCTACTTCTTTTTTCTTGGCAAGTGCTATAATCTCATCTATGCTCAAATAGGGTTTAAGTGGATCATCATCGTCTCCAATTTGATATGACTCATCTGCTTTATAACGGTGCTGAGAGTATCTATCTTCATAAGTGTAGATGGCTACTGTTTTCAAATTCAGTTCTGTACAAGATCTCAATACTCTGATTGCAATCTCCCCACGATTTGCTACTAGTACTTTCTTGATTTTCATTTTATGATGTAAGGGTTTATGCTTTTATAATTTCTGATGACGAAGTTTACTGCTGCCTGTATGATTCCTCCCATGCTAGTTGACTTTTTAAACTCAACATCATGAGCCAAGTTGTAGATTTCTAATTTCAAAGAATTTATATTCGATTCGGAGGATAATCGATTCGTTTTCATACACGTTAACAAGTCTTCTAGTCTAACCCATTCACTTGTTGCGCGTTTCGCAATGAGCGATCTTTCTTCTAGTTTATATTGCTCTACTGAGCCAGATGATAGGTACTCGTCTACCAAATTCTGATAAACTTTATTCTCTTCGTATGAATTCGGGAAATAAGCATCCATTTCGCCATCATATGATTGCTGATCAAAGTCAACTGCTCTAAAACGGTATTGAATTCTATCAAAATCATGCATCAATACCATGACGTAATTATAATCGCGCATATCACCCAATAAGCGAACGAAACAGCGCTCATTGAACTTCACAAATTCTTTTGCGATTGAAGCCTTTTCTTGCTTCGTACATTTATCTAAGAAGTTTTTGGAAAACACATCGCCTGGAATTCCTGATATATGATCTTCTATGAGTGTACTCTTACTAACTAAAAAGTTGGTTGGATTTGGAGAAAGAAGGTGTTCTAGTTCTAAACCGTATACACGAGAAGAGTCTGCTTGCTTGATGTAGTAAAATACGTAGTTATCGTTCAAGATATTCCTGATCTTGACTCTAAATGGCTTAGTGTTTCCGTAAGTACAGAAATCTATAGAATCTACATTCAAATAGGGCAATATGTCTTCGCTTCCATCTACATGCAGAATGGAATATATCTTCTTTAATCCAAGGTCAATTTCTTGTCTTTCTGCATTAGAGAAGTAAATACTGAGCCACATTGTATCCTCTTCATTTTCATCGTATATGGGAAATCCATCTTCGAAGCGAAGTAGATCTTCATACTCTAAGGGTAGTTGTACTCCTCGGTTGTATTTCTTCAGGTATTCGAAAAGAGAATCTTCAATTGGATAGATCTCCTTTTTGTATTTTATGAAACTGCTCCTCATTTCTTGAATCGGGCTTTAAGGTGAATGATTGCCCAACTCTTACTAAGTTGCTTATAATTAACAACTTTTCAAACTGATTAGTCATAAAATGAATGGATACCGCATTTTCTTTTGTGTACCATTACACAAGGCCGAATAACAAAGAGCCTTTGATTTTATCTTGTAGTGAGTAGCATCTCTTTGCAAGAGTCAAAAAACATTTAGAAAAAGAATAAACATGAATAGTCAATTAACTGATGATTAAACAGCTTATTTATTACCTATCAGCACCCCTAGCAAGGTTACTTTTTACAAAAAATTGAATCCGAAACTATTCGTCTTTATGAAAGGTACGCGTAAAAAACCCTTCTCTTGGTATCTCGCAATCTTCCTTCGCGGCATAGTTTTCTATTGATTCTAAACCAAATCTCTTTCTAGTTTCATTTATATTCTCAAGCTCCTTTACAGGCAGAATAACACGTTTTCCATTTTCTCTGCCAAGCATGGTTCCATAACGTTGTTGAATTACCAATACACGATCTCCATTTTCATCCACATCATCAAACGATGTTTTAAACATGATCGAATAATCTAATGCCGAAACATAATGGTAAGGGTCAAATCCTTTGTTCATGATTGACTTCATTACAAATGGTTCAATTGCTTTCAACTGAGTTGAGTCCATATGTCTTAAAAGCACTGGAACATCAACCCAACTAACCTTATCTTCATCTCCTACCAAAAACCGATCTGGAAACCCATAACGTTCGCAGATTGCAAGCATTTTCTTAAAGTTTTGATCATCAACCCTTTTTAATAGTACTTGCTGATCTTTCCAAGTTTTTCTCTCATAACGCCACTTTCTATACTTCTGGTCTTCTTTCACCATTCTCTCGATTTCCTCTCTTAAGGGAAGGTTCAAAGATTGGAGGTATGTTCTTCGGGTAGGTCTATAAAACTTCTTTAACTGTTTTAGGATTGAATGATCTTTCAAATAGTGATACAGATCTTTCTCGTACTCTTGAACTTGTTTGAATACAAGACCATTTTTAAACCCTTCTTTGAGATAGAAAACAACTTTCTGATTATCAGATAATTTCATTGCATTCTTAGCTGCTTCTATATAGTCCTCTGCGAAACCATTTTGCTGTTCAGAAAATGCAAGCTGAAATAAAGAGTCAGAAGCCTGAAATTCATTTTGTAGACTAGCCATTTCGGCACTATCTATTAGCTCATAATATCTGTAAGGATTTTCTTCTTGAGAATACCCCATCGCTAACAGAGAGAAGAAAAAGAGAGTGAAAAAGTATGTCAATGTAGGATTCATGTTAATGCCATGTAAGAAAACATAATGGTCCGTTTTTTTATTCTACCCCATCATAATCAAACAACGATTTAGTTAATCGTGAAAGTATCACTTTGGTTAATTTGAAATAAACAGTTCTAGCATCTTTGACTCATCAAAATCAACTATTTATAAATCACCTTGTATTCTTTCGCCTGTTTCTCTCGTAATCTTCAAAAACAAAATCTCCTAACCCCTGTAAACTGGTGTAAAACGCCTTACCCTGATTGGCTTCAGTAAAGTCTTCTACAAATTCTTGCAAGTATGGATCTCTTGCAATCATGAATGTGGTGATAGGAATATGAAGTTTTCTACATTGAACAGCTAGGTTCAACGTTTTATTCACAATGCGAGGATCTAAACCAAAACTATTTTTATAGTACTCTCCATTCTCCTTGATACAGGATGGTTTTCCATCTGTAATCATGAAAATCTGCTTATTTGGATTTCGCCTTCTTCGCAATAAATCCATTGCCAATTCTAAACCAGCTACTGTATTGGTATGGTATGGACCAACCTGAAGGTAAGGCAAATCTTTAATAGCTACTTGCCAAGCATCATTACCAAATACCACTATATCTAACGTATCGGTTGGATACCTTTTGGTAATTAATTCACTCAAAGCCATAGCTACCTTCTTGGCTGGTGTAATTCTATCTTCTCCATACAAAATCATGGAGTGAGATAAGTCTATCATCAATACCGTAGAAGCTCTAGATTGGTGTTGATTCTCTACCACTTCTAAGTCGTTCTCGGTCATTTGAAAATCTCCAATACCATGATTTACCTGGGCGTTACGAATACTTTGTGTAAAATCGATTTGCTCTAAACGGTCTCCAAATTGAAACTGCCTACGATCTGTTGTTGGCTCATCTCCTTTTCCAACTGTTTTGCTGCCATGTTTGCCTGAGCTGGCACGTTTCATTTTACCAAATATTTGATCTAAGGCTCGCTGACGAATAACTTGCTCAGATTTAGCGGTCATACGTCTTCCACTTCCTCCTTTGCCTTTACCTTGATCGTTTTCGATAAACCCTTTTTGTTTCAACTCTTCAATGAAGTCGTCTAGGGTATATTCATCGTTGGTTAGGTTATGCTCTCTATCTACCTCTCGCAACCAGTCGATTGCTTCTTCAACATCGCCACTGGTGTAGACAAGCATCTCCATGAAAATATCGAGCAATTGGTCGAATAACGACTTTTCTTCTTGCTCTTCTATAAATTTTGTGAATCGGTACCCTATCATTCTGCAAATCCTGTTCGGATGAAATTACGACAACTATAACTTTGCCTACCTATAAATAGTTTCGTGTAAAGTGGAATTTACACATCATTAATGGCATTTTTATGGAACTGCAAGAGAAAACTGGTACTCTTTTATTCGATTTCTTGGTAAAAATGGGTTTGAGCCCTGATATAGCAATGTATGTGAAGTTGCTTATTCTATTAGTCCTATTGTCAATTGTTGTTTATGTAGTTGATATGGTGGTTCGCAAAGTGTTGGTGAGTGCACTGCACACTTTTGCTGCTAAATCTAAAACATCGTTAGACGATCACATGGTAGAAAGCAATGCACCTCGTTATTTAGGGCATGTGCTCCCCACTGTGCTCGTGTACATTGCAATTCCTTTAGTGTTTATTGATTTCCCTAATCTAATACCTTACGTAATCGAAGTAATCGATATCTACCTTATCATCTTGATTGTTCTACTTATTAGAGCATTGGCAAGGGGTATCAAAAACTTCTCTAAAACAACAGATAGCTTTAAAGACAAACCGGTTGATAGTTACCTACAAGTATTCAATCTCATCTTGTACTTTATTGGAGGTGTATTGGTTTTCAGTGAACTCACTGGTAAAGATGTTTGGTCTTTCTTTACTGCTATTGGTGCTGCTTCTGCCATACTGTTATTGATATTCCGCGATACCATTATGGGCTTTGTAGCTAGTATTCAAATGAGCTCGTTTGATATGGTTCGCGTGGGCGACTGGATTACCATGGAAAACTATGGAGCTGATGGTGATGTAATTGAAATCAACCTGAATACCGTGAAGGTTCAGAACTTCGATAAAACCATTACTACAATTCCTACCTATAGTTTGATTTCGACTTCGTTTAAGAATTGGCGAGGGATGGAAGACAGTACTGGAAGACGTATCAAACGTGCAGCTACTATTAGTCAACGAAGTGTGCGTTTTTTGGATAAAGATGAACTACCAAAATTTCAGAATATTCAATACTTAACTAATTACATTGCAGATAGACAAGCAGATATAGATCAACACAACGAACGTGTTGGAGCAAACAAAGAGCTACTACTAAATGGTCGTAACCTTACCAATTTAGGATTGTTTAGAAAGTACCTCAACGAATACTTAACGAATCATCCCGCACTCAACAAAGACATGACCATGATGGTACGTCAATTAGCTCCTACTGATAAAGGGATTCCTTTGGAGATCTATGCTTTCAGTAGCGACAAGCGTTGGGTAAATTACGAATACATTATGGCTGATATTTTTGACCACATTTTAGCCAGTGTATCTTATTTTGATTTAGAATTATTCGAGTCTCCATCTAGTGCTGATTTGGATGGACTTGGAAAGAGGTGAGTTAAAAAGGATTCGAAAATGCGGGATTCGTAAGAAATGTAGAATCTGTTAGGGTATGAAGAAACAATATGATTTGTTTCTTTTCTTGCTCAGTCAAATGAACTCCTCCGCGATGTGCACTTGTCATTTTTGAGTCCACGTTTAGTGAATTATTCACTTCTTCACTGTAAAAATCTAATACTTCTTCCAAAGTTTTAAATCTACCATCATGCATGTATGGTGGTGTAACAGCCACATTTCTGAGAGATGGGATTTTAAATTTTCCCAAATCGTCAATTTTGCCAGTGATGGATGCTTGCCCTCTGTCGACATAATCATCCAGAACTACAGCTTTATCTAGTCCATTGTTACTAAACGTTCCTGTTGTTCCTAAGGCGTTTGCATCTGTTGTGTGACAATGCAAACAGTCTCCCTTGGTTTGATCGTTCATCAACTCAAAACCTTTGTATTCGTCAGGAGTCAAGTATCGTTCACCTCTAAGTACTTGATCGTATTTTGAATTGTTTGAAATTAACGAACGCTCAAACTGTCCAATTGCTTTGGTAATTAAATGGCTATCAATCTTTTGGTTTCCAAATGCATTGAAAAATAATTCAGGATAAATCGCGTGACGGTTTATTCTAAACTCTGCGTCTTTCCAATTTAAAGCCATTTCATTTATGGCTCTAACGGGATGAAAAGCTTGCTCTTCTATTGTTTTAGCTCTTCCATCCCAGAACATGGCTTGATACCAAGCAAGGTTGTACAAAGGAGTTGTGTTACGTGTTAGTTTTTCTCCTTTAATGCCTTTACTGAATTGATTGGGTGCATCAGAAAAAGCTACTTCTTGACGATGGCAACTAGCACATGAGAATGTTGAATCAGAACTTAAAATTGGATCATAAAACAGCATTCTCCCTAGCTCAAAACCCTCTGTGCTTGGGTTATTCGAAGTATCTGCTATGGGAGGAAAAAAATTTAACGTTTTAGTTTGATCAATTGGCTCAAAAGAAAACTGGTAGCTTGAAAAAGCTACAAGAAAAGTAGCACATATTATAGTTAACAGTACTCTCAAAATGTTTGCTAATGCGTAAGAACAATTTTGAATACCTCAGTTTGCTTATTGGTTCTCACTCTTAGGTGATAAATACCATTTGGATGTTCGCCTATATCAAAGAAAGTTTTTACTGGAAGCCTTCCCCAGCGTTGCACTTCATTACCAGAATTATCCAATAACACAGCCTCTTCAATTATGTGAAAATCATCCGATTTTTTCGTTCGAATGTTTACTCTACCTGTTGTAGGATTTGGAGAGACTTGCATGTACTCTTCCATTGGCACTTCATTTATTGTATGAAAAATAGTTGGGTGAACTGAAAAGTTATCAATCATCCATCCTTCATGTCCAGATTGTACAGAGTCAGATACTATTGTAAAGCGTAATTTGACAACTCCATACTGAGCTAGCCAGTTCATATCGTAACAAAGCCATACATTCTTCCAAGCAGTATCTGTTCCTGTAAGACCATATTGACCATTAGGTAACGTATCGTAATTGGCTGAGTCGTACCCAAAATAGTTATAGTTCCAAGGTTGATCTACTACGTTCTCCCAAGTGTTCCCACTATCAAGAGATGCTTCAATTAATCCAAAATCCTTACCCTTTTCCAAATCTAATTTCTGCATCCATTGTATTGCAATAATTCCCCCTATTCCCCAATCATTACCCTCAATTGTAAAAGAAAAACTAGAGGTATCGTTTATCGCATAAGGTTCAACTGTATCAGTGACTAGAGCATTGGGAATAGTTCTAGCCTTTGAGAATAGTGCTTTTTGAGGCTTTCCAATTTGCCAAGTTTCAGCAGAAACTGAATCAATAACAATCTGAAGAGTATTCCAAGGAATAGTATCATTTCCGTCAAAGTACTGATAACGCTCTTCTCCCCATTGTGCTTTTGAAGATAATGTAGTGAGTACAAGAAAAATTCCGAGTAAAATTTTCGATTTCATATGGTTAGTTTTAGAAGTTACTTTTTGGGCCAGTTCGAAAATAGCAAGATTCTATGCTTTATTCAAATCTTTTAGGGTTCGGCCGTCAAATGATTAACTTTGATTCACTCTACTCAATCAGCTCTTTAACCTGAATATTTTAGCATATGAACCCAATTCTCAGAAACATTCTGGCCATTGTAGTAGGCTGGTTTATTGGTAGTGTTGTAAACTATGGTCTAATTCTAACCGGACATGCCTTGATGCCAATTCCAGGCGTAGACCCAAATGACATGGAAGCTCTGGCAGCTGCAATGCCAACACTGTCTCCAGAATTTATGATTTTCCCTTTTCTAGCTCATGCCTTAGGTACTTTGGTTGGCGCTGGAATAGCGTCCAAAATTGCAGCAAATCATCAATTAAAATTTGCCATGGCGATTGGTGCTTTATTTTTTATTGGTGGTATCATGGCCAGTCAGATGCTACCGGCCCCAACATGGTTTGTTGTTTTAGATTTGGTGGCTGCATACTAACCTATGGCTTGGATTGGATACAAATTGGCTAGTAAAAAGTAAAAGTACGCCTAAGCGTACTTCTTAAATTCCATTGCCTCTCCATCTTCTGGAATGAACGTTTTATCTGAAAGACTTTCTTTTCGATACACTTCTTTTAGCTGTATTCTAGTGGTAGGACAATGGTTTACAGCTTCCATATGATTGCTGATTACTTCTCCTGGAGTATTCTTGGCAAATTTCACGATGTCCTCTACTGTCATTAACAGTGGTTGAAAAATATCTAACTGCGCAGTACCACTGGCCACTACACCAATTTTAGGTTTGTATTGTTTCAATACTTTGTCTACATCGGTCGTGTAAACCGTATCAGAGCTTAAATAAATAGATGGCTCATTGGGTAACTCTAAGTAAAAGCCCATTACATTGCCACCAATTTTAGACACAAAGCCGTAGCCATGTGTTCCTGGAATTCCCTCTATCTCACCCCCTAAAAATGATTCTCGTTTCCAATAGTTTAATGATTGAACAACGTTTAATCCGTCTTTTTTTAATTGAGCTTCATCAAGCTTACTACAGGTAACCGGAAGTTGTTTTTCTTTTAAAAATTTCTTTCCAGCAGCATCAATATGATCTGGGTGTAAGTGCGTTACCAACACATGAGTTACTTTTTCTAGTAACGCTGGAATAGTAGATGGCATATCAACTATGGGGTTTCTTTTCGACTTAAATCTGAATAACGTAAATGGTGGACTAGACTCACCCTTATCGCCCAACATGGGATCTATTAAAATCACATGATTACCCGATTCAATAATCATGGTGGCATTTCTAACGTGATGTACTTTCATAACTAACAGTATTAATCTTTTACAAAATTCCCGTTAGTTGAAATGAGTTACATTGATTCAAATCAAGAAATGCGCTTTCTTATTCTGCTCAGAGTTTCTGGAGTAATTTCTAAAAAAGACGCTATGTGGTATTGAGGAATTTTCTCCAGCCAGTGTGGCTTATAAATGAATAGTTCCTCGTATAACTCCTCTGGAGTTTTGGTTGTACGATTAAACTCAAATAGTTCTTTTTGCCTCAATAAGCGTTTGAACGAGTCATCAATAAACGATTTACCACATTGGTACTTCTCTAACAGTTTACTGAAAGACTCTTTACCAATTACCAACACAGTAACATCGGTTAAGGTCTCTTGATTTCTTTTCGTTGGCACATCGGTAGTGAAGGATGATAAGTCCGTAAAAAACTGAGGTGTTAAATAGAAATTGATGTTATATTCTTTATTCTTTCCTGAATAATATTCTCTGATAATACCATCACTTAAAAAACGAAGAGTATGATCTACCTCATCAACTTCAAGTAATCGTGTTCCTTTTGGATAAGTCTTTTCTTTGAACGCACCGAACAGTTCATTCAAGCCATCTTTATTTAAAGGATACTCCGTCTCGAAAAACTTCCTGAACTCACTTTTCAGTTCTGTTGTAGAGTTACTTGTCATGATGCCAAATTCATTGCAAATTTACCATTCGTAAAGAATGCATGTTGGCAATCTGATCATTAGTTTTAGTATTGTTCAAGTGGTAATCGAGTTTCGTTTATACCATTAACTGTTATTCTACACAAGCACAAAACCTATCGATATAAATGAGCTACAGTAAAGAAGAATTACAAGACATACCAGGTATTCTTAAAAAGCCAGGAGGACAAATGATGGATCGTTTGTCTAACGAAGTGCTTACTTCTGATATTGACTACTTACCTGAATTAACCCGTATTGCATTTAGTAATGAAACACCCATTAACTGGAGAGCCTGCTGGGTTATTGATAGAATGGGGAGAACAGACGCCCAACGTATGTTACCTTGGGTTAAAAAACATGAAGAGCAAATTATTCATGTGACCTTACCAAAGCAATCGGCCTCCTTTATGAATATGTTAGCTAGAATGAAGGTAGCTGAAGAAGAACTTGTGCCCTATTTCGATTATGCATGTAAATGGGTGACAATAGCAGGCTATGATAATACCAATTACTACGCGTTGAAGCTTATGGTGCGCATTGCCAAACACATTCCCGAGTTAATGAAAGAAGTAAAGCTGTATGCAAAAGAAGTTCATAATAGATCTGAAAAACCATATTTGAAGAAGTACTCCAATCAAGTATTGAATTTGAAATAAGCCTATTCTTCTTGATTCAATTAAGTATCACTAAAAGAAACTTATATACTCAAAAACTTTATCAAATAGGTGTACATGCCTGATATACTAACGTCCCGAGCATACCCAAGGGTTAGAATTATGTACCCCGACTCTATTATGATTCTTACTTTTGTCCTGAATTTAAACTAATCACTATGAGCACACTAATCCGCATATCACTATTTGCGTTATTTCTAACCGCATATCATCTGCCTTTACAAAGTCAATCGTTAACAGATAGTTTAGTACTTCACTATAAATTAAATGGTACTGCAATTGATGAAACCAATAATAGTTTAGATGGTACTGTTAACAATGTTGGTTTCACTGCGGACAGATTTGGAAATCCATCAAATGCTGGAAGCTTTAATGGTTCAACGTCATATATTTCTATTCCAGCTTCAAGCCTTTTAAAGACTAGTTTTCCCTTCAGTATATCTGCATGGGTTAAGATAAATCAACTGCCTACTCAAGGTGCGTACCCTATTTTTGCGAATGACGAGAGTCCCACTCAAAGTTCATACCATGGAGCATGGATATCCATTTTACAAAGTGGAAGAGTACAGGCAAACTACGGTAATGGAGGTTCTGCGAGTAGCCAATTTAGATATACACGAGAAAGCATTACCTCTCTCTCTGCTGGTCAATGGTATATGGTGACAGCCGTTTATAACAGCACTGCTGATATTGACATTTACATCGATTGCAGTCCTTCACAAGGCAATGTAAGTGGAAATTCGTCAATAAGCATGCAATACTCTAACGCTGCAGGTGCAGCTGGCAGAAGAATAGGAAATGTGAATGGCGGACAACCGACTTCTATACATTACTTCAATGGTTCAATTGACCAAATACGTTTTTGGAATAGAAGTTTAACACAAACGGATATCACCGCACTATGCAACGAAGTAGATGATTCTGAGCCAGACACATGTATTGCAGCTTTTACATTTAATCAAGCAGGTTTTGATGCAGATTTTTTCGATGCATCTCAATACAACGGCACTGGTACCTTAACGTATAACTGGGCCTTTGGTGATGGGATCTCGAGTAGTGTACAAAGCCCAATACATACCTATGGGGCATCTGGCTCCTATAATGCTTGTCTTACAATTAGTGATGGAGTTTTTTGTAATGATACCAAATGCGATAGCTTAACCGTTGTAGATAGCTGTAAAGCTAATTTCACATACATGACTCAAGGTTTTTCTGTAGACTTTCAGAATACCTCGTTGTATTATGTTCCAGGGGGGACACCAAATTATCTCTGGGATTTTGGTGATGGAAACTCGAGTAATGTACCAAACCCAACACATACATATGGGGCATCTGGTTCCTATAATACTTGTCTTACAATTAATGATGGAGCTTTTTGTAATGATACCAAATGCGATAGCTTAACCGTTGCGGATAACTGTAAAGCTAATTTCACATACATGACTCAAGGTTTTTCTGTAGACTTTCAGAATACCTCGTTGTATTATGTTCCGGGGGGGACACCAAATTATCTCTGGGATTTTGGTGATGGAAACTCGAGTAGTCAGCCAGACCCAATATATATATATGGTGCATCTGGAACATACACTGTTTGTTTAACCATTTCTGATAATCAGGAATGTTCTTACCAATATTGCCAAGACATTACAATTACAGATTCAACAAATGCGGTGGGTGTTTTAGACAAAGGTGAAATACACATTTTTCCTAATCCAACTGAGGGTACTCTATTCATTGATTTCAATGAATCTAAGGTAACTACTATTGAATTGTATGCTATTACTGGTGAACAACTTCTAGTTAGACAATCGCAATCACAAATTGAAGAAGTGAATCTTTCAAGCCTTGCTGAAGGAATTTACTTGTTGAAAGTTGGAAATAAAACTCACCGAATTGTGAAGCAATAAAACTGATGAAGCTTTGTTCCCAATTCATTGTTAGAACAGTACTAACAAGCTACTGCGTCATTCAAACTGGTATTCAAAACAACAGCACTAAACTTAATTAAGGCTACTTCCAGTTTATTTAACTTGTAACTGTAGAGGTGGAAGCTTCATATTTACTTGGAATTGAAGGACCTGTTCGACATTCCAAAATCAAAAACATAGGCCCTAGTGAATATGTATCGGAGATATCTCTCAGTGTATGGGATGAGATAAAGGTTACCCTCAAAGTTGATGGTTTACCGCTGCAATCCAGAAAGTTTATTGTTGGCCATTTAGATGAACAATTAACTATATCACTAACTCAACTTAATGCCGAGTGGAATGTAACTCAAGGACAAGAGGTTTTCTTGTTTGTTGAAGAAAATGAAGATTATCTACTCAAATTCTGCGATCTAGAATTTGAATATGCTCGAAGTGGTAATACTATTAAGGCCTCAGGTTCCATTAAATTGAATTAACAAATAGAACTTTTCAATTAGTTCTTCTCTGCCCTTTTTCAAATCTTTCATCTTGGTAGTTTATATTTATTGGCCAATTCAATGAGGGTATGAATGAGTCATTACGATTAATTAAAAAGGCTATCCAAGTACTTTTCGTATTCGTACTCTTATATTCTTGTAGCTCTGAGGTACCGCAAAAGTCTATTGAAGACCAGAAATCGGTGAATTCTAATCAAGAGTTGGAAAAACCCCGATTAAAGAGAATGATTTCCACCTCATACTTAACCGAGCATTTTGGTACAGACAGTAGCACATTTGAAGAAAGAATTATATTAAGTTATGATACTGCTGGCAAACTAACAGATAGGAAACAATACATTCTTGACTCTACAGTTCTTTATAAGCATCAATATCATTTTCAGGAAGGTGATACACTTATTGAAGTGATTAAGGATATCAACAATGTTTACAGACCAAATCTTGAATATGATACCATTAAGTACTTGAATGATTTAGTAATTGAAAGAAGGTTCATCAGTTCATATCGTTACCATCACACGCCAAATGGTAGTGAAAAAAAATTTCCTATCCTTACAAAAATTCTCTATCAATATGATACAAGTGGGATACTGATTTCAACACGGACATTTCACGATGGCAAAGAACGCCTTTGTACATACGCTTATGATGTCAATCATAATCTATCTACTCAAACATGTATAGAACTTCCAGATCACAGCGTTTTTTATGAAAAATGGCATGTTTTCAATCAAGGCGAGCAAAAAATAAAGCAAGCTGAGACATTTCATACAGATGATTCAAATGGAAATCCGAGAAAGTATGTTGAAGAGTATTTCTACAATAGAAAAGGCTTAAAGGTTAAGCAAACAGAAACATCTTTTACAGATGATTCCATTTCTGGTCAATATGTTAGATACTACAAATACAACGAACAAGATTCTATGTCTTATCAAAGTTGGTATAGAAACGGAAAGAATTTTGCCATCTATAATTATACGTATGATCAACAGGGGAATTTGCTCTCTGAGCAGATCTATAATGACGGTAATGGTGATTCTACTTTTTTAGCCATGCAAACTCATTACTACTACAATTCGGAAAACCAACTAAAGTTCATTAGCATATTGGGACATCACCGTGAACCAATGCGTTCAACCTATTTCTTTTACGATAAAGAAGGAAACAAGGTAGAAGAAAGACGTTACACTCACACAATTGATATCGATAAGCAGAAGTACCTGACTAGGTTGGTAACCAAGTATCAATATGAGTTTTATGAGTAAGAGCATAGAAACAAAAAAGCCCTGAATTACTCAGGGCTTTCAATTTATGATGTGCCGTTTTACGGGTCGTTATGCCACTTTAATGAAGTGCTCAACTGGCTTTGCTTCCTCTTGCTTTGGAAGCTCAACACTCAAAATTCCATTCTCGTAATTTGCTTTAATGGCATCTGTATTCACTTTTCCTTTAGGTAAGGTGAAACTGCGTTCAAACGAGTTGCTAGTAAACTCGCGTAACGAATACTTCTTTGTTTCTCTGTCTTTTTTTGCTTCAAGCTTATGAGAAATCACCAATCTATTCTCGCGTACTTTAATATTGAAATCTTCTTTGTTTCTTCCTGGAACAGCTAATTCAACGACAAAATTCTCATCATTCTCTAAAATGTTTACTGCTGGTAAATTTGATCTACCACCTTCGAATGGGTCGTTAAAAAATGAATCGTTTAATAGTGAATTCCAAGGATTGTGTTTTACTAAAGTTCTCATTGTATTCTGTTTTTAATTCGTATCAAATTTTCAATTACACTATCCCCTATTGCTAGTTCTATACCAACACGTTAAAAATGTCATTTTTACTGATTTACAAACAGTTACACTGAAATTTTGACCGATTAAGGATTTTTTAACTGTCGAATGGGCAGAACAGTAAGGCCTCTGCTATATCAATTGGTTTTAGTAAACTCGTATCAGAATGCAACACTTCAAGACTATATCAGCTTATTGTGAGGAAATCAATATTCCTGCTCCAAAACATCCACATTTTGATATCAGAAGTTTTGAAGAAAATATGCTTACTGTAAAGCAACAAATGCTTGCATTTAGACATGAATTCTATGCTATTGCCATAAAAGCAGACGGACAAGGAAAAGTGATTTCTGGCCAATTTTCAGATTTTCCAGATGGTACTACTGTATTCTTTAACACACCTTTTCAATTGTTATCGTGGGATATATTACCAGACTGGAAGGGATACTACATCATGTTTAGTCAAGATTTTATTGCTCAATCAACAATTCTATCTGGTATCCTCGACTTTTTTCCATTCTTAAAACTAAGTCAGTCAATTCCATTTACTATTCCACCAGATCAGTTAGATGTTATTTTACGCATTTACGAACAAATTTGGAAGGAGTATCATGGAGATGAAGTAGATAAATTCAGAATGATAGAAGCACAGCTATTTCTGCTGCTTAATTACGTAAAGCGGTGGTTTGAGGAACAAGTGAGTGCATCAGAAGCAGAAGCATTCTTGAGAGCTGCAGATTTGAATCTGCTTTCTCGTTACCAAACTATGATTCAAACGAGCTTCTATCCTAATGCCGAAATTGAAACATTCGCCAACCTTCACTCTACCGCGTACTATGCACAAAAACTAAGTGTACATCCAAATCATTTAAATGCAGTGATTAAAAACACCACGGGTGTTACTGCGCTCAACTACATCCATAATCACATTATTAGTTTAGCTAAGTCTCACTTAGCACAAACGAGTTTATCTGTTAAAGAAATCGCATTCCTATTACGCTTTGATTCTCCTAACTCGTTCAGTTCTTTCTTTAAAAGACACACTGGAAAAACCCCTCTTTCGTACAGAGATCAGGAACATCTTTGAAATTCACACTTCTTGCTTTGATTTCATAAGCAGCTAGTTGTCATCACCTTGAGACATTTGTATTGTACAAAATCAAGGAGATGAAAACAGTATTAATCAGTATGGCAATCATGCTAACGTATCAAGTAAATGCACAGCTTATGAAAACTCCAGAAAGCACAGTAACCCAACTTTTTGTAGCCACCGATGAACAAAATTGGCCTGACGTTCAACAAGCCTTTGCTAACAAAGTACTTCTAGATTATTCATCAATGTCTGGAAATCCATCAAGTACTTTATCACCAAATGAAATCATTACTGCTTGGAAAAGTTTGTTACCAGGATTTGATTTTACTCACCATCAAATCGGAAACATCATAGTTGATGAAAACCAACACACTGCTTCACTTTTCTGCTACGGAACAGCCTCTCACTATCTAGACAACGAAGGTGAAAATCTATGGTTAGTAGTTGGAACGTATGACTTCAAACTCAAGAAAACAGAAGATGGAAACTGGGAAATCACTTCCATGAAATTCAATTTCAAATTTCAAGATGGCAACAAAAATTTACCTGCCATGGCGATGGAAAAATTAAAATAAGAAAGCATGAAGATCAATCTAGTAAGATGGGGTCTGATACTACTGCTAGGTGTTGGAACGGGCATTACCCATGCACAAAATGAAACAAACTATTTGGAAATGAACAATTCAATTGCAAATCAAAACAAGCAAAGTACTAAAGCATTCTTCACCGCTTTAGAAGAAAAAAACATAGATAGCCTAATTGCACTTTTTACTGAAGATGCCAAGCACATCAATCCGTATGCTTCTGGTTTGTTTCCAGAAGGCGCAACAGGCAAAACAGAAATCAAAACATATTGGACTCCAGTATTCGAAAACTTCGGAGACATGTTTTTTCCAATTGATGAAATCTATGCAATGGAAGATCCAACTATCGTATTTGTAAAATTCAAAGGAAAGATTGCGCTGACAACAGATCAAGGGTTCTACGAAAACGACTATTACGCAACATTTAAATTTAATAAAGAAGGTCTCATCACCGAGTATGTAGAGATTTTCAATCCAATTATAGCAGCCAAGGGCTTTGGTCTTATTGACAAAATCAAATAAATCATGAAAAAAACAGCATTTGTTATAACAATAGCGGCACTTACATTATGGAGCTGCAATCCTGCAAACGAATCAACTTCTAACACCGAATCATCAGAAGAAACAGCAACAATATCAAACAAAATACACATGAAAAAAGTAAACTTCCCAAGCGAAGGAGCCAACTTGGTAGGCGACCTATTCTTACCACCAAACTACGATGCCTCTAAAAAATATCCTGCCATTGTAGTATCAGGAAGTTGGACAACAGTAAAAGAACAAATGGCCGGTTTATACGCCAAAAGATTGGCTGATGAGGGCTTTATTACACTTGCATTCGACTTTAGAAATTTTGGTGAAAGCGAAGGCGAACCGCGCTTCTACGAAAGCCCGAGTATGAAGAAAATAGACATTGAGAATGCAGTTACCTATTTAAGTTCGTTGCAAGAAGTAGACACTGATAAAATTGGTGCGTTTGGAGTATGTGCTGGTGCTATGTACACCTTAATGGCAGCTACAGAAGACGATAGAATTCAGTCGGTAGTTACGGCTGCTTCTTGGTTACATGATTCAAATGCAGTAAAGCTATTTTATGGTGGTGAAGAAGGTGTGAATGAAAAAATTGAAGCTGCACAAGCTGCTAAAAAGAACTATGCCGAAAACGGAGTGGTAGACTATATTCCTACTATTTCAACCGAAGACGCAAGCGCAGCAATGTATGGACCTTACGATTACTATCTAAATCCAGAGCGAGGTGCTGTTAAAGAGTGGAGCAACGATAAGTTTGCTGTAATGTCATGGGAAGATTGGTTAACTGCTAACCCTATGCCCTCAGCAGAAAACTTAAATAAACCAACACTAATGATTCACTCCGATGGTGCAGTATTGCCTCAATACACAAAAAACTTCTTTGAAAAAATTGCTACAAGCGATAAGAAATTGCACTGGATGGAAACTGAATTAGAATCTCCATTCCATCAGTTTAATTACTACGATCAAGAAGCAGAAGTAAACGAATCTGTTAGCCAAGCATCTAAATGGTTTGCAACAAAAATGTAAGCTCACTGGCTGCTCATTTTTAGATAGTTATATGTTAACGCTCTAGTTATAACTAGGGCGTTAATCATGAGTTAAAGGTGTACATCTTACCAAAAAGTGTTACTTCTATACCAAATTGTTTAAAACGTCTCTATGAGTGCTTTATAACCTTTGTATCAACAAAAAATTAAACTGATACAAAAATGAAAGTAGCAGTAAGCTTGATGCTCTTCTTAGCATCTTTAAACCTATTCGCACAAAGTAAAGAACACGTTAAAAGTAACACCATGGAAAACTTAAAAGCAGGAAGAAACGAAGTGACGTTTACATCCTTCGGAGTAGAACTAGCTGGTAACTTGTACTTACCAGAAGGATTTGATAAAAACAAAAAATACAAGGCAATCGTAAGTGCTAGTCCGTTTCCACAAGTTAAGGAACAAGTTATGGCAACTTATGGACCTGAAATGGCTGAAAGAGGATTTGTCTTTTTAGGGTTCGATTACTTAGGGATGGGAGATTCTCCAGCTTTACCGGGTGAGTTTAAGCAATCTAGATACATGTTCAGATTAATTGAAAACACTTGGGATGCCGTTTCTTATTTAGGTACGCTTCCTTTTGTAGAAGAAATTCACGGACTAGGGGTATGTCAAGGTGGTTCAATTATCGCTTCGGCAGCTGTTACAGATCACCGAATCAAGAAAATAGCTACTGTTTCAGGAATGATGGCAGCAGA